>JAYUEB010000432.1:0-1533 GCA_043739525.1 Bdellovibrionales bacterium | reverse complement strand
TCTCGCATCAGCGGAATACAAATAGAAGTATCCAATCCCCCACTATAAACTAACAGAACCTTGTCTTGTGAATCTGGCATTTTGAAATCATCCTTTCTTTAGAAGAGATCTTCAGAGACTCCTAAAGGCTCACCAATCTGAGAAGTGCATAAACACCTGACAGGAAGCCTCAAGATGAATATTTATGCAACGATCTTGGCTTATAAGCAATTAAAATTTGACAACTGCATATTTATCCATAATTATGCAATTTATATGCATAATTATTTAGCAGATTCCACATTTCAAGTACCTCCAACTATGACCGCTTCTGTGGTTGGCGCCCGTGGTTACGCAGGACTTGAGCTGGTTAAACTTTTACTTGCTCATCCTTTTGTACATTTAAATTTTGCTTTTGCGACCTCTGAATTTCAATTGAGCGCTGACCTCATAGACACACGTATTGCTGGTGTTAAGTGTCTCGCAGAAGCCGAAATTTTCAATCATTTGACTGATATTGTTTTTTTGGCGACTCCCGCCGAAGTTTCCTTAAAGCTCGCACCTGAACTTTTAAAACGTGGCGCAAAAGTCATTGATCTCAGTGGTGCCTTTCGTCTTAAAAAGAGCGACTATCAACACTGGTACGGCTTTTCGCATCCTGTGCCAGAGCTTCTGGCGAGTGCCGACTATGGCCTTCAGGCCTACGCTCAAATCCCAAAGAGTTCTCTCATTTCAAATCCGGGTTGTTATGCAACGGCTATTGCCTTGGCTCTCATCCCGCTCTTAAAACATCAGCTCGTCGATCCAAAGAATATTGTGATTGATGCGAAATCTGGAACTTCGGGCGCGGGTCGCAAAGCTCAAGAAAATTTACTGTTCAGCGAGGTAGTTGGTGAGTGCCTCCCTTACAAAGTCGGCAAGCACCAACACATTCCCGAAATTCAAGAGAGCATCGAATCTTATTCCGGAGTCCATATAGATCCTCATTTTTCGACTAGCTTACTCTCGACCTCAAAGGGAATTATCGCCGGGATCTATCTTAACGCTTTAACGACCGATATAAAATCGATCGAAAAGGCATTTCAAAATGAGTACGCCAATTACAAACTCGTTCGTTTCTCATCAAAAATTTCTCAGTATGCGAGTCTTAAAAAAGTCATCGGCACTCCTTACACTCACATTTCTTACGAACTAGTCGGTACCAAGCTCTATGTTTTTTCTTGCATCGACAACTTAATGAAGGGTGCCGCTTCTCAAGCCGTTGAAAATCTCAACGCCCTGATGGGGCTTCCGCTAGAGTTCTCGTTAATTCCGCAGGATTTTATCACTCAGAATATTTCTGTTTCCATCACTCAGAATATTTCTGCTTCCATCACTCAAACCAAAGATCACGAGGCAACATTATGACCCCAGGTCCCGGACTCCACCGCACTATTTTACCACTTGGATTCTTCGCTAGCGGCGTGAACTGTGGTGTGCGTCGGTATCGTCCAGACCTCGGCCTCATTTATACTGAAATGGATTGTGTCGCCGCAGGCGTTTTCACTTTGAATG
>JAYUEB010000431.1:0-1533 GCA_043739525.1 Bdellovibrionales bacterium | reverse complement strand
AGCCAATCGCACCATTTCCATCGGAGCCCAAAAGTTAGTAATCATCTGTTGCAATAAATCCTCTTGCTGGACGTGTTCAAGAACAGAACGAAATGTAAATCCTGCGTTGTTGACCAGGACGTCGAGGCCACCCCAACTTTGTTCCACTTCCATCATGACTTTGATCCTGTCGTCAGGGATCAAAATATCAAGTGGCCGTATCCAGATTTTTTCGGATTCAAAAATATTCGCTTCGTTAAAACGATGTAAAGACTCGCTTCGTGCGGTTAAAATCAAGCGGTAAGGTCTATCAATGAGACGCTTTGCGATTGCGAGTCCGAGTCCAGTACTCGCGCCAGTAATTAAAACTGTTGGAAGCGCTGAAGCTTTCTGCATCTGGACTGCAGTATGCGATGGACGACTTTGGTCTGCAACAAATTTATCTCATTTTGAGATTGAAGTAAGTTTTCTAATAATTATTAAGACAAAAACCGAATAGATTTCAGGACATGAAACCAAAAAGCACAGCTTCTAAAAATACTGCGAACTCTAGCCCGCCTCCAGAAGGTGCGCAATCAACTCGAGTTCTTGCAATCATCAATGAAAACTCTACTTTGTCTGGAGTCTTGAGCTATTTAAGAAAGCGCGACTTTCAAGTTAAGCTCGCACATACTCTTGTGAACGGAATCAGTGAACTCAATAATTTCAAGCCTGATATTTTACTTATCAGCTGGAACTTAAAAAATACTGACATTCGAAAAGTTCATTCCGTGATCACGCAAAAATTTTCGGCTATTTGTTATATCTTAGGTGAAGATGACTCGACTAAGACTGCGGCTGCAATGTTATCAAGTGGTCTTCCTAACACGATTTTGTACCCTGTTGGTGGAGTTAATTTATACAATCGTATACAAACGGCCCTAGGAAGAAATGCTCCGAAGCCAGATCCAAAAGCAGCAAGAAAAAAATCTAAAGTTCGTGATAAAACTTTGCTTGGCGGCGTTGAATATAAGAAACCCAAAAAGAGTGATATTCCGCCTGAAACAGTTTGGCATGTTCGAGTGAATTCTGCCAATCAAGCAAATCAGATATGGGAAACCGTTCTTTATACGGGTGGCAAACCTCAGTACTACTATTATAAAGGTGATAAACCACCGGATAAATGGCTCACGGGTTCAGATGATGGGGCACCACACGATCGCGCTTACACGTTTATGTCTGAAACTCCGGCGAGCGTTGAAATTTTAAGTTCGTTTCATGATTATTCTGAATCGATAAATTACGAAACAGAACCAGAAGAGCTCGAGCAGCTTGAAGAAATCGTTGATCTGCCCGCTGATGAAGATGCAACTGACGGAATCTTTGACGACACAGAACTGGCACCGAAACCAAAAGTGATGCCAGTGTCTCGTCAGGCTGCCGCCAAAGTTGACAAGCCAGAAATGACTCTGGCGGTTCCACCAATTGCTAAACCAAAGGAATCATCGAGTGCTCCCACTCCTCCAAAAGAGCAAAAGCCTGGGCCAATAACATCGTCTTCATATAAGGAAATTA
>JAYUEB010000430.1:0-1536 GCA_043739525.1 Bdellovibrionales bacterium | reverse complement strand
ATTCAATGAATCAAAATCCTGTCTCAAATATTTAACAAAGTCGTCCCAGTGTAAATCTGTTTTTAACAATTGAATCCCATAAATCTTGCGCCTCTTATCTTCCCAACGGACCTCTCCTCGAACTTCAGCATTTCTCCCATCGGCCACCTGGATTTTAAGGAGCACAATTCCACTTAAATGGACAGACGCAGCCACGCACAGACCCTCTCGAGTAACATCAAGAACGGCTAGACTTAATTTCTGGTGAGAGGTTGCCTGTCCGATCAAGTTCACTTGGTAACGAATATTATCCCTTTGCTTCTCTAGTTTAATATAGGGAAGAACTGCGCGGTAATGTTCGTCTGGATAAACGGCTGCCAGCCCCATTTTTTCTTGCAATGTGAGCTCTGAAAAAACCTCTGATTTTTTGACAAAGAAATACTCCAACATATCTGAAGTCATGACAGGATCTGAGGATTTATTAAAATTCCTATGTGGCAGCTCAAAATGAGGTAATTTGAGGTCCACAAAATATCGATATAAATTTTTTTCTGGTGCTTTGTGATCGTATAGTCCCGCAAACAATTTTGGGGCTTCACGAACGTTTAGATAAAGGCCAACTCCGGGGTTCCCATTGGCAAAAATATAATCAGAAACCTCCGCGTGCTTTAATCGCCTAAAACCTAAAAAGCCTTCATAAAAATCAGTCATCGACGGATTAACAGTAATGACGATTGAATCAAGATTCATAAATTCGTCCACATAATTCCAAAAATACTTGAGCAAGGGCAAAAATAGCGCCCCGCGCTTTTGGCGAAATCTTGAATCAATCGCCAAAGATGAAACCTCAGCAAGAACTTCGTTGCGGTCGATAATTTCAGAGAGATCGAACGCAGACTCCATCGGCAAACCAAACGATCCACGTCGAACAATCGAAATAGTACCAACAACTTTACTGTCAAAAAGTGCGATCAATGTGGTAGTAGAGGGAAGGGCAAAATATTTCACAATTCGCATTCCAGAAATGTGCGACTTCCAATAGCCCAAATCTAAATAACTATCATGAAGAATTCGGTAGGCCTCTGATAATTCCTCTTGAGTCCGTGCAATTCGGATGAGAAATTTAGAATCCACCTCATTGGAAATTTTAAGCTGATCTCGCATTATTGCAAACCGAAGTTTTGCAGGAAGCATAGAGAGCAAACGACGCGCCAGCGGCAACCTTCTTCGATCCGACATTCCATTCTCCAAGAATTCTGATAACTATTTTGATCAATTGAACTTCATCCAGATGATCGGTTGCGATTCAGTTAAACTTAAGACAATGGTCTATAAATGAAGTCGATAGAAAGCATTCGATGACTCAAAATAAAACGCTTGTTAAATTCGACATAATTTTGACAAGTCTATAGACAATTAAAATGAAATTGTGAAATCATATCCTTGTTTGGTTTCAAGGTCTCAATCAAAGGTGGAGAACTGTGTGTCCGATTCTACAGAACAACAAAGCAGTTCATTGGACAGGCTAAACAGGTGGTTTGAGCTTGCAACTCTCGC
>JAYUEB010000429.1:0-1537 GCA_043739525.1 Bdellovibrionales bacterium | reverse complement strand
TGGCCGTGGCACCTGGATAGCGAAATAACAACTCATGTAACTCGGGCATTTTAGACTGCATGCTGCCGTCGATACGAAACACCGCTTGTTTTGACTTTTTGAGAATGTCTTCGAGGCGTGCGACCTTATCCACTAAGATTTTTTTGCTGTCGCCCTCTTTTTCAAGAGTTCCGCCGAGAAGTACTGCATGATCTTCTTTTAGATGTTTTTCAGCCTCTTTATACACGTCCGGAAAAATAACGAGTTCAACATGTCCAGAGAGATCTTCGAGCTGCGCAAATGCCATTCGTGTCCCTTTGCGAGTAATGATTTCTCTGAGAGTAGTCACCAGTCCAGCGAGTACTACGCGTTTTTTATTGTCGATATTTTTAAGGCCTTCAATGTCACACGTGACCCAAGCTTTATAGAGTTTACCAAGACCTGAGAGCGGATGTTCACTAAGATAAAATCCTAAGATTTCTTTTTCGTAGGCGAGTCGTGCGCTGCGATTCCAAGGGGTAACTTCGCTGAGGGTAAGTTTTGCTTCGCTATTATCAGCACTTGAGTTTTCAAGCATATCAAAAAGTGAAACTTGTCCGACTTCGCGATCTAGTTTGGCTACACTCGCGCGGTTTAAATATTTTTCGTATCCACTGAAAAGCTGAGCTCGATGCGGACCAAAGCCATCAAGCCCACCTGCTTTAATCAAACTCTCAATTGTCTTTTTATTGACCTTGCGATCAACAACTTCAAAAAACTGTTCAAGGCTTTCGAATGTCTTCGTAGGGAGCAAATTGCGTGCATTGATGATACTTTCAACTGCCGCCTCGCCAACCCCTTTAATCGCGCCAAGTGAAAAGAAAATGGTATCATCTTTGATCGAAAATTTAAAATCAGAATAGTTAATATTGGGAGGACGAACTTCGATACCATGCGATCTAGCATCTTTAACGTATCGAACGATATCATCTGTGCTGCCCATCTCGGTCGAGAGAAGTGCCGCATAGAATTCGACAGGATAATAACGTTTCAACCAAGCTGTTTGAGCAGCCACCACACAATAGGCTGCGGCATGCGATTTATTGAATCCATAACTTGCAAACTTTTCCATTAAGTCAAAGAGCTCGCCGGCCTTTTTCTCGTCAAATCCTTTATCGTTGGCTCCCTTTAAAAATCGCGCTTTTTGGGCTTGCATCTCTGAAGCCAATTTTTTACCCATGGCTCGTCTGAGCATGTCGGCTTCACCAAGACTGTAGCCGCCAATTAAACTCGCGATCGACATTACCTGCTCTTGATAAATAATAATTCCGTAGGTTTCGCTTAACACGCCTTCGATTTCTGGAAATAGATATTCAGCTTTTTTCTCGCCGTGTTTTCTCGCCGTATATTCTGGAATCATATCCATCGGACCAGGACGATAAAGAGCATTGATCGCTGTGATGTCTTCAAATGACGACGGCTTGATTTTCTTCACGGTGTCAGTAATGCCATCACCCTCGAACTGAAAAATTCCGAGAGTGTCGCCTTTGGACATAATTTCATAAATTCCGGGATCACT
>JAYUEB010000428.1:0-4791 GCA_043739525.1 Bdellovibrionales bacterium | reverse complement strand
GCGTACCTGGATTTCTGAATCGGGCCGAAAACAAGCAGAAACTCAGTGTTGAGCTCAAACGTCCACCTACGCAAGACGTCGCACTCGCAGGTGGTCTCGTATTAAAAGCCGATCAAAAAACTTTTGCGGCAGAAGTGTCTGCCGACTTGATGGGTGTTGTTCTTGAAAAGATTTTAAGTATTTCACAAGTTCACGATTTGAAAATTGAAGAGGTCGATTTTGAAGAAGTCATTCGTGATTTTCTGCAAAAGGGTCTACGGCACCGCCCGGATGGCAATCGTCTCACAACTTGAGTATCGATTTAATTTGCTCGTAGATGCTTGTTTGCAGCCCATGCTCCTTTGCGTATCTGAAATCGCACTGTGGACAGCTATTTTCAGAGGCAGTAATATTGAAATGCTAAACGGCTTTTCAAGAGATTCCTATTTTGCATACGCGCTTTGGGCGGCTTTTTTTGCACGAATTGCAGCCAACTGGATGTATGAAATGCGCATGATCGAAGAAATCGATTCAGGCACGGTCAACAGTATTCTTGTCAGGCCGATTTCATTCTATGAATATTACCTTGGCCAATTTTTGGGATATAAATTTTTGACGAGTGTCCTTTCGCTTTGCGTACCGGTAGTTATCTGTCTTTTTGTGCCCGGTACAACTCACTTGCTGAGGCTCCCCCTCGCGTTTGCGCTCGCGATGTATTATATTATTCTCGCCCATACCTTAAGTTCGATTGTCAGTAGTTTTGCCTTTTTCTTTAACCGTATTCACGCTCTAACAGTGACTAAAAATTTTATTCTTTGGTTTTTTGTCGGCGAACTGTTTCCGCTCGATTTGTTGCCAGTTAAAGTACGCGACACTATTATCGCACTTCCCTTTAGTAGTGGCGTCTATATTCCGGTTGGCTATTTAACAGGACGGGTACCACTTAAGATGGTGGGCCAAGGGTTTTTATCAGTTACCATTGGGCTCATATTTTTTTCAGCCATTTATTATTACGTTTGGAATCTCGGTCGCAAGAAATACAGCGGGACCGGTGCATGAGAAAATATTCGTTTCTATTTTTAAGTTTTTTCAGAGCCAGCATCATGTCCGATCTCGAATATCGCATGAACATTGCGCTTAAGTTTTTCAATGATTTAATTTGGTATGCAGTTCAGCTCAGCGTTTTCGAAGCTCTCTTTGGCTATACCAAATCGGTCTCGGGCTGGACGTTACAAGATACACGTATGTTTATGGCCGTGCTTTTTGTGACCGATTCTATCTTTATGATTTTGTTTAGTGAGAATCTGGATAAGCTTTCGGACCGCATTCGCAAAGGCGACATTGATATGCTACTAACGAAGCCTATCAACTCTCAATTTATGATTAGCTTTCAAAAAATGAATACCGCTTATCTCCTCAATTTTGTGTTAACTCTTTCTTGGCTTTTCTATTCCATTAATCATTTGCCAGGCGGAATTACCTTTATGCGCGTCTTCACTCTTATCTTCATGGTTCCATGCGCCGTGACTCTCACCTACAGCACGCGCTTCTTTTTTTGTTCGGTGGCGCTTTTCTTATCCCGATCGGACAGCATCAATTATTTATGGTTCAATTTATATAAGCTCGGGACACGCCCTGACTCCATCTATCCGAATTGGTTAAGATATATTTTACTATCGGTTGTTCCTGTCGCGTTTTTTGCGTCCGTCCCAGCTCGAATCGTGATGGGAAGTGCCAGTTATTGGTTTATTTTATTGGGTCTCGGCCTTTCAGGGGTCTTTTTATGTTCGACCTTTTGGTTCTGGAGATTTGCCCTCAAATTTTACTCATCCGCCAGCAGTTGACTAAGCGAAAGACAAGTGCAAATCTCCAAGTTCTAAACAAGGAGTTTCTATGAAATTAATCCTCATGAGCCTACTAGCTACACTTACAAGTACTTTTGCTTTTGCAATGACCGTCCCAGAGGCACGAGTGGCAACAGCACAGGTGGTGCCTCAAACAGATCTTCTTATCGGAACTTGCGACAAAATTGGTCCCGATGCCGAAAAAATTAAATTCGAACTCAGTACCATTGCTGCTGGTTTAAATGAATTCACTCAAGCGACTGATACTGCACTTGAAGATGCTCTCAAAGATCTCGATCGCGCGATCCATGCAGTAGATATGAGTCTTGTTGAATGTATCAATTACAACGACTATGCGACGACAAACGGAAAAGATTTGCTCGATATGTATCTCCTACACATTGATATCGATTTGATGATTTTAGAACATGGTGTTGGACCTGATCTGAACAGAAAAAAGTAGTCGGTCTTCGGGCAGCCGCAGCTGTTAGCAGCCTGCCCGTCACAGTAGCGGATATCAGGTATCAGTTTGCCTGACCCTGATTCCCTGTCGTTTTATCTCTTATCCGCTGGCTGCCAAGTTAAACCCTCTTTACCTTGCCATTTTCCTCTTGGACGATAGATACGATTATTCGACCATTGTTCAAACATATGTGCGAGCCATCCTGAAACACGTGAGGCTGCAAAAATGGGCGTAAATAAATCAATTGTTATACCCATGCTAAAATAAACAGTCGCTGAGTAAAAATCGACATTCGGTAAAAGATTCTTTTTTGATTGCATTGTTTCATCAATCAAATTTGACATTTCATACCAATGCGGTTGACCAATTTTTTTCGTAATATCTTGGCTCATCTGACGCAAAATCTTTGCGCGTGGATCTCCGTTTTTATACACGCGATGTCCGAAGCCCATCACTTTTTGCTTATTGTCTAGAGCTTCCTTTACCCATGTTTGAGCCCGATCCATTGTCCCGATGTCTTTTAACATATGCATGACCGCTTCGTTTGCTCCGCCGTGAAGTGGGCCTTTCAAAGCGCTGATCGCACTCACAACAGAAGAGTACATATCACTGAGAGAAGAGGCCGTCACACGAGCTGCAAACGCCGAACAATTGAGTTCATGATCGGCATGAAGAATCAGGCAGGTATCAAACATTTTAACAAGCTGTGGATCTGGCTCCTTTCCAGTCAGGGTATAGAAAAAATTCCATGCAATTGTTTTGTTCGGATTTGGAGAGACAATTTCTTTTCCTGTACGAAATCTTTCAAAAGTCGTAACCAAAGTTGTCATCTTCGCAGTTAAACGGAGACCTACGCGATGTTTAGCTTCGTCTGAAGTATCCTGCGCGTCTTTATCGTAGAGCGCTAGCAAACTCGTTGCAGTTCTAAGCCAAGCCATAGGATGAACATCTTTTGTTGGAATCTCTTTTAGAACTTTTAAAACTTCAGGACTCAAAGTCATTTCGACAGCTAAAGTTTTTTGAAATTTTGCAAGCTCGTCTGCTTTTGGCAGGCGATTATTCCAAAGTAAAAATACCGTCTCTTCAAAAGTTGAATGGGCAGCTAAATCTTCAATCGTGTAGCCGCGGTAATTCAATGTCGCACCAACAATGAAAGAGATCGCAGTTGTGCAAGCCACAACTCCCTCTAAACCTTTGTCAACCGCGCCTTCGTAAATTTGTACTTCTGCTGCCATAAAAAATCCTTTCGAGGACGTTATTCTTCACATTATCTCTCACAATTAATTTCGCGACCACGCCTTATGCGCCGAATCTTGATTATGGAGTATTAACTCCTGCTTTTAGCTAACTTAATCACGCGATCTTTTACCTCAAGAACCAGGACCGTTAAGTCTTGCGCAAGATCTCGACCTCCCGCAAATTTTTCGATCTGAATCATGATCTCATTTCGTAAATCATGAACTTCGTTTTCACTCGCCGCAAGTACGGCCTTGTATAGGCGCTCTTCTCCAAATTTTTCTGACTTAGAGTTTAAAACTTTCAAAACACCCTCACTACACAAAATCAGTTTATCGTGAGGATTGAGGTTAATACTTTTGTTTTCAAGACCAGCTTTAAATGACTTACCAATGGGTAAATTAGAAACTTCAAGCTTTTGAACCTTGTGTTCAGAAACGAGCAAGCCAACATAATTCCCTGCGTGAGAATAAGTGAGCTCGAAGCTTCGACGATCAATGACTCCATAAAATACATTAGCTACGTCGTTGCCTTCAACATTGGGTACAAGTTCTCGCGCCATGAGTTCAAGAATGCTGTTTGGTGGAGTTCCCTTGCGAGCTTCTAACTGACCTGACATTTTAAGTAAAACACTTAAAAAAAGTGCCGACATCGAATATCCAGATGAATTTGCGAGCACAACACCAAACCGAAATTTATCTTCGTGCTCAAAGATATCAAAATAATCGCCACCCGAAATCGGACTCGGCACAAATTTCGTACTAAACTCAAAACCCGGAATTGTCGGAAATTCGGTCGGCACAAGCGCCTTTTGAATTTTCGAGGCCGTCTTAAGCTCTGTTGAAATTTGCAATATCAATTTTTTTAATTGAACATTTGCCTTTGAAAGTTCATCACGAAAGAGTGCTAAGTCACTTTCTCGCTCATTCAATTCGCTTTCGAGTTCATCGATGCGAGTTTGCAATTGTTCGGGAGTCTTTTTGGCCATTTAAAAATTGTCTCGTTGGCACTTCGAAGTGTCAACAAATGTAGATCTCTAGTAGACTGGACCAAGGACAATACGTGGATCCGGATAAGTCTTGAGTGCCTCGGATAAATCTTTTTCAGCGATCACTCCTGGTAAATCGGGTTTTGTCGGAGCAACAAGACTCAATTGAAAATGCACATGTGGATTCCAGCCTCCGTTTTCGTGTTTGTCTCCTACCCACGCGATCACATCACCTCGATCAAAGCCTTGCCCAACATATTTTTGTTTTAAAGATTTTTCGC
>JAYUEB010000427.1:0-4794 GCA_043739525.1 Bdellovibrionales bacterium | reverse complement strand
TTTGGCTCAAGATCTCATTCAAAGTGCTGAGGTCTATGAGTTTGCCCGGCAGCTTGAAAATTTATTTCACGGAGAAAGTAGCGGCGTTGATATCGCCGTCGCTCTTTCGGGAAAAGGCCTTCATTTTGAGCGCGAAGGAAATTGTTACGACTTTGAATCTGCTTGGCAGCCTTACTGGTATATTTCTCACACTGGAAAACATGGAATTACTTCAGAATGTGTTAAGAAGGTTAAGTCTCTTCAAGAAAGGGATCCTGTTCTTGCGCAGGAAATTGATAAAAATATGAGACTTGCGACCGAACAAGCTGAGTTTGCTCTCAAGCAAAACTCCGAGAACTCGCTAGCGGGGCTTAAAATGGCCATTGAGCTTGCTGAATCCTGTTTTCAAAAGTGGGGACTCGCCGGCGGAGAGGTTTCAAAGCATATGCTTGATTTGAAAGCTGCAGGCGCATTGGCTGTGAAACCGACGGGCTCCGGCGATGGCGGTTACGTTTTGAGCCTTTGGCAACGTCCGCCTGACGTATCGAGCACAGAAATAAAGAGTCTTGAGCTTATCCCACTCTTTAGGCAATAAACAACATTCATGGATCCTATTAGCTAAAATATTTCGCAATTGATTTTGATACTGGCTATGCTAGTTTTTTCCTTCGAATTCCGGGGGGAACTCTCTATGTTTAAGAAAATTTTTGTCGCAAGTTTTGCGCTCACACTTATTTTTTCTTGTTCAAAAAATCAGCCAGCTACGAATCAGTTTGTCAGATCGGTAAATGTCACGACTCTCGACAAAAAAGCTTCCGTGGCGCCAGACAAGACTTCGTCAAGATCAGTTGAAGTTCGCGCGGTTTTGGATAAGAAAGCAATTCTCTCTCAAGATTATTTTTACCTTGGCAACCTTCAATACTCGTCAATCTACGATAAAAAATTTGATCTCTACACGCAAAGTAGTGCTTCAGGTTTAGTTCCGGTTCATTTTCGAATTGTCGGAAATGAACTCGATCTGATCGCTGACAATCGCAATCAGTATCCGAGCGACGTCAATCATCCGGAGCAGCTGATCACACGTTTTAAAATCATCGAACAAAACGACACAAGTTTGACTGTTTCTCAGGGGGACTCATCACACTATCTCGCCGCTGACCTGGTGACAGGCGGAGCAACCGCTGGAGCAACAGCTGAGGATCACTGGGTTCGATCATTTGAGTTTTCGCCTCAAGGACAATATTTGTTGCAGGAGTCGAGTGTTCTACTCACTACCGGGGAAATTGGCGAATTTATGGAGTCTATTTTCCCTAAAGAAAACATGAAAGCTTCTGCAAACTTTAAAGTTTATCAAATGAATCCAGACGAGGCTGCGGGAGCCACTGAGGGAGTTCTTGCGCGCTATCGATTTTTGCAAACCGACAAAATTTTCAATGGCGAAACCAAATTGGCTTACGCAGAGCATTTTGACCTTGCAAACGATCAAGCAACTATTGACTGGTATGTCACTCCAAATATTCCTGATGAAGACCTTGAGCCTGTAGGCCTTGCTGTCGATGCTTGGAATCGCTATTTCAAAAACTTCAAAGGCATCAACCGCAATGTGATGAACTTTAAAGGGCGATTACCTGATGGAGTTCATCTTGGTGATCCAAGATACAATGTCATCAACTGGGATAGTCGCCTCGTTGCAGGAGCTGCCTACGAATCTCAATCTTTTGATCCTGCTAATGGAAAGCAGGCGAACTCAATTATCTACATGCCAGCTGCATGGATCAAAATCGGCATGGATTATTGGGCAAGCGGAGAGTTCTCGGACCTCGGCGATGCGCAAGCATCTGCTCAGAGTGGCGCAACAAAATCTCGCTCGGTTTGCTACCGAGACCTTCATGAGGCAGCAGCTTATCTCGCGTCAGGTAAAATAAGAGCGGGCTCCGAAGAAGATTTGAAGAAGTTTGGAATCGAGCTTCTCAAGCAAACTCTCTTTCATGAACTTGGACATTCTTTGGGGCTTGACCATAACTTCAAGGCCTCTTTGGTTTACAAGCCTACTGACACAAAACCTACTTTTTCAACTTCAATCATGGATTACAATGATTTCGAAATTGAGCGTGCTGCTTTTGATGATATACATTCTTCAACGGGACCGCAACTCGAGTATGATCGTCAGGCTTTGAGCGTTTTGTATAACAACGCTGGCGATATTGCGACTTCAGATCCTGTACTCCCGACTTGCAATGACAAAGAAGCCGACAATGAAGCAGGAGGAGTCGATCCTCTATGTACTCGGTATGACATTCAGAGTGACCCGACCCAATCCATCGTGGATGCGGCTAAGAAAATCAATCAAGCAAGCATGGACCACGAAATTACTCTAAGCGATGCTATTTTACAGGTACCTACGACGATCTTAAGTGCCACAGCACTTGCGAATGTCAAAACGAAAGCAGACTTCGATCAGATAAGTTTAAAAATTTCAACTGCTCTTGATGGCGTCCTCAACTATTACTACAGTACGGGTCGTTCATCACTTGGCTATGCAACGAAAATCAATCTCAAAAGTCTTTATAAATTTAACAATAAACTTTTGCCGGCTGACTTTGATCCGAGACTGATGCGAGAGCGGGTTTATTCAGGCGTCACCCAAGTACTAAGCACAAAAACTCTTTCAGATGGTGTTGCGGCAGCTTTAGCTAAGTCGATTGATAAGTCTCTTGATACGCTTAAACTTGCACCTTACATAACCGGTATTTCGTCAACGGATGCCAATCAGATTTTTGTTGATAAGCAAAAGCTTATGAGTGCCCATGTTGCCAATTTTGCAAAAGATGAAAAGCAAGGCTTGCCAGCGATGCGCACGAAAATACTTACGGCGATGGCAAGACATCCCGGTGTTCCTTTCTTTTTTGGAAAATTTGATAAAACGATTGTCGATTATGAGATGATGACCATATCTCTTCTAAGTGACGCCACCTTTGCAAAAGACCGAATGGCAACAGAGCGACTTGCGGCTGCGAAATCTCTTGCAAGCTTTTCCGGTCGTAAACTTGGCGACGATGCTCTCGGAAAAGTGAATGCAAATATAACTGCTGAGCGAGACGCAGCTGAAGACAGCGATACACGAGATCTGGCTGAGAGTTTGTTAAAGGCGCTGAGTGGAGCTGCCAGTGCGACTTCGCTGAAGTAACATCTCCAGCGTCGATGGCACTAGCGCGTTATCTGTACGTAGTACGAATACATCGCAATGCTAATAGCGGTCGCAGCGTTGAGAGACTCGACACGCGCATCGATCGGAATTTGAAGCTTTTTAAGTTTCATATTTTTAGGTAAGCCTCGGCCCTCTTCTCCAACAAGTAGGAATGCATTCTGAGGCCATTGGAACGCATTTAAACTTTCACCCTGCATATCAAGTGCCAGAGTTTGATCTAATAGGTTCTTATCGAGATCTAAAATAGAAGGCCCAATTTCATACGAAACTTTTAAAACATGACCGGCCGACGCTCGGACTGATTTGGGATGAAAAGGTGAGGCCGATTCTTTTAATAAAATAATTCTACGAACCCCGAAAGAAACCGCCGAGCGAATGATGGTGCCGAGGTTTGAAGGTTCGCTAACGGCGATAAGCAATTCGAGGCCTGAAGCTTTACGTGTGACGCTCATCTTCGGGACGACCGGTATTTTGCAAACGAGGATCGGAGTTCCGGTGCCGAATAGGTCAAGCTCTTTGAAAAGCTCGCTAGTTAGTTCAATGTTCGCCGCCACTGACGCCGACGCTGGAGGTTTATGTCC
Organism: Bdellovibrionales bacterium; assembly: GCA_043739525.1. Taxonomy (GTDB): domain Bacteria; phylum Bdellovibrionota; class Bdellovibrionia; order Bdellovibrionales; family JAMPXM01; genus JAYTQQ01. Next base: position 1,026 of record JAYUEB010000427.1, on the reverse strand, counting down.
AGGGCCGACAAGGAGGCTGTCAACAGCTTCAGGTGAGTCACGTAAAACTTCTGCAACAAATTTTTCTCCCCAGAGCAAAAATTTATTTTGTTTGTGAATACCTTTGGACGTCAGAAGTTTTTTGAGGTCTCCAAAAATTGGATTTTGCTGAGAGCTAATGAGCTTGGTCATTTTGGTGGAGCGGCTTTAAATTTTCTAAAAACCAGCAGAGTTCTTTCGTGCGAAGTTTTGGGAAGAGTATATGAAACATTTTTTTCGAGTCGAAAATATTCGCCCCATTTTTCAAGGGCCGGTGCAACTTCTTGTTGGCAGTTGGGGCCTTTCATTAAAACGAGGCTTCCGCCAACGTTTAGGCACATCATAACATTTGCAATAGATGCTTCGGCACTTTCAACCGCGCGAGTAATCACGCTCTGAACAGGATAGACGAAATCATCATTAACATAGCGACCAATGATATCGAGATTTGGGAGTTTCAATTCATCACGAACGACCTTCAAAAATTCAACTCTCTTTTGAACGCCTTCAGCAAGAATCAGTCGTTGTTCGGGAACATGAATCTTAAGTGGAATGCCTGGAAAGCCTGGACCTGTTCCCATATCCAGCAAAGGGTACTCGAGTTTTATTAAGCGCGGAACGATCAGGCAATCAATGAAGTGCTTAATCGCGACTTCTCGCAAAGTGATAAGACGAGTGAAATTCTGTGATTTTTGGTTCTGCATGAGAAGCATATAGAACTTCACAAGCTCATGCCTTTGAGCATGGGGATAGTCGCCAAATTCATGGTTGCGAAACACGTCATAAACGCGATCGTCTGCCTCGGCGAAACTATAGTCCTCTTGAGGCTTTTTATGATTGGGGCGGGAGCGATTTTTCTGCATTACGCTCCGAAATGTAATTGATAAAATTCATAAAATCATTCAGTATTTTGGAATGTTAAAAGAAAAACTAGATCTTCTCAAAACCCAAGCTATTCAAGCTTTTCAAGAAGCTCAAACCTCAGCCCAACTCTTCGAAAAGAAGACA
>JAYUEB010000426.1:0-1541 GCA_043739525.1 Bdellovibrionales bacterium | reverse complement strand
ACTGAACATCCCGGGATGGTCAGCTACTTTCCCTATTACAAATGGTTTCATCTCAGTCATCACAGTCAATTCGGAACGCAAAGTCCAATTGAGTCTTTTAACTTAGCGAGAGAGTTTGGAAAATCAGACGGAGATAATTTACCTCTGATGAGTAACTTCACTATTAAAAAAAACGCACAGGATAATATTATAAAAGTACCGTTTTATAGAAAAACACCGATCAGACGTTTTTTATATTATGGATTTTGCACTCCGTTGATAAATAGTCTCGCCTTTCCGTTGATCTACGGCTTCGCTTTGCCTTTTGAACTTATTTATTTTGCTTGGCAATGGCGAAGCCTATCTAACGAACGACGACGAAATACACTCATCATCGTGATGGATCGCTGCATTTTTATTTCTGGCCTCTACTTAGTTGCAATTCTTTTGGGCTGGCAAGGCCTTCTTTATCTTGGTCTTTCGCAGGCCTTTAGCCTGGGCCTAGGATTTCATCCTTGTTTGGCTTTTTGGATTACGGCTCACAAAAGCCACGAATATCAACCTGGAGTTTTTCAGCCAACAACTTCAGTCTACGGGCCAATGATGAATTTTTTATGTGACGGACTCAATTGTCATGTCGAGCACCACGACTTTCCTAACATACCCTCCACACGTTTAAAACACTTGAGCCAAATGGCCGAAAAGTACTACCTCGAAATTCCTCATTATAAAGGTGTGCTTCATGTCTTTGGTGCCTTATTAGGTTCTCAAGGGAATGATTGGATTTATGCAAATCAAGATCGTGGACTTAAAAAAATTATTTAATTATAGATTCAAGTCCAAACAAAACTAAGCATTATTGCAAAAAGTCTGACTTCTATTGTAAAAATCTTTTTAAGGTGGCACCGGCGTGAAATCGTGCCTGCAATTTGTTGAGAATTGTAAAAGTACCGGAAAATTTTCGATCTAAGAAAATGAGCTCACGAGGAGTCGTGCGATTCGAAAATGATCCTACCAATTTAGCTGTTTGTTTGGCCACACGAATCGGCAGATCACTACTCGCCCAATTATATTCTCCCGTCTCGAGAAATGGTTCACAAACAAGCATACAACACTTTATATATTCATTTTCTAGTTCGCTAGAGTCGCCTTTTATTAATATTCCTAACTCTTGAGCGGCCTCAACTATTGCCGCATTATTGTGCTCCATGCTACTTCGCACCATCTTTTTATAAGAGTTTAAAAATTCAACAGGAACTTCTCTAACTGCGCCAAAATCTAAAAGCACCAATTGGTCAGGTGGACCAAGTCGAATTTTATAATTTCCAAAATGGGGATCCGTTTGTACCTGACGCAATTTAAACAACTCGGTGAAATAGAGCTCCATTGCAGCCATCCCAAGGGCGTTTCTTCTTTCTAATGAAATCGCAAGAACCTCTGGGCTGTCCATTGAAATCCCTTGTTCGTAACTCGTTGCCATGACCTTAATTGTTGATAGCTCGGGAAAACTTTCAGGAACGACAAATCTAGGATCGTCCGCAAGGGCCTTTTTAAAAAATTCA
>JAYUEB010000425.1:0-4799 GCA_043739525.1 Bdellovibrionales bacterium | reverse complement strand
CAATTGAAAAATGTTTACCTGTGGTTAGCTGAAGTATCAATTAAAGTAAAGTATCTTGGATTTGCAGTGTATTCTGGTCTTATCTTTGTGTTTTCTGTACGAAAACTTACGCAAGGTACTCATAACTAGTCGACAATAAAAAGCCGAGCTCCACCCTTGGTTGAAGATCTATGCGGTTCTGCATCCGAAGCCACCTGATAACTCATTCCTTTACTCATAACAAATTTTCGACCATCTTTTAATTCGGTGACGAGTTCGCCCTCAAGAATAAGCAGTACGTGCCCACGTGAGCACCAGTGATCTGCTAAATAGCCTGCCGAGTATTCGACCATTCTGACGCGTACATTTCCAACTTCGAGGCTTCTCCAGATTGCCATGCCAGTTTCACCTTTGTGCTCAGTCGGAGAAATCGTCGACCAGTCAGTTGTCATGAAGGGGATATTTTCTAAATTCATGGGATTCTCGTTGCAGCATTGAATTCCGCTTCAGTAATAAGCTCGACTCTTTCTTGCATGATACCAATGATCTTTCCAGAGGAAATTTCACTGACTGTCTTTGTGCATAGAGCATGTGTTGGATCGAGCTTGGTCACAACACCTGTGACACTGATCTTTTGTTCGGGAATTAAAGCGCTTAAAACACAGTCCTCGTAGTCTGAAGAAAAAAAGTGTCCAATCATATCGGGAGTCTTTGAATCATTTGTACGAGCCACAAAATCGAGGAGACCAGGCCCCTCTAATTCAAAAACAGTTTCAAGAAACTTTCCATTTGCAAAAGTATGGGCAATGATTTCAGGAGGCCTAATGTCCTGGCTTGCATACGAGACGCCGGTCTCAATACGTTGTCCACTATCAAACTTAAGAAATGTTCCTGAAATTTTTGTATACTTCATCATGTGAGTAAAAACTTTTCTGTCACAGCAAAGTCGTCGCGAGAAGCTTCGACTTGAGCGGCATCCACATAAGGATCATGTTCAAAATAAACATAACCCTTTTTGTCAGCTAAACGAGTTAAAATTTGGCGTTTCTCTTCAATGAGATCAAGCGGTCGTAAATCATAACCCATCACCCAAGGTAAGCGCACATGCGTGCTCATTGGAATGAGATCAGCGCAGTAGACGATCGCATTTTGAGCATCCTCAACCCAGACAATTTGTTGGCCAGTCGTATGTCCGTTGACAACTTGAACGCTTACTCCTGGAAGAATATTTTGCGTGTCTCCCTTCAAAAAAATCAGTTTATTTGCATCGACGAGTGCTTGCCAGTTGGCGGGGAGATAGCTTGCCTTCTCGCGTACATTTGGATGAGTGGCAGTTTCAAAATTCGCCTCTTGCAAATAATATTTTGCATTTTCAAAAGTCGGGACGAGTTTGTCATTTAAGAGGCGAGTTGCTCCGCCAGCATGATCAAAGTGAAGATGGGTGAGAATGACATCGGTAATGTCAGATGCCGTGAGGCCATATCTTGCAAGCTCTGAAAAAATTTGTGTCTCGCCCTTAACGCCGTAAAGTTCGGCAAATTTAGAGCCGAGCTTTTCTCCATGTTTAGCGACGAAGTCTGAACCCATGCCGGTATCGACAAGAATCTTTTTGGCATCTGAAATCAAAAGCAGTAAACGGGTCTGCATACTGATGCGGTTATGGTCATCGGCGGGATTGGTCTTTTCCCACAAAATTTTGGGTACCGTGCCGAACATGGCTCCGCCGTCGAGACCAAAAAAACCGCCTCTAATCGCTTTAATTTGGTAACCAGCGATTTCTAGTTCGCATTTTTGTGCTTCGGCTTTTTGCATTGCGCCTCCCTCGGGTTTAGGCTAGTTTAGGCCAAAATTTTGTTCGAGTCAGGAGATCTTTATGACATCCGATAAAAAACTGAGCGTTAAAGAATTGCTGGATATGGTCACCCCAACGCCTCTTATCGATAATGGTTTATCTGACGAAAAAAAGATCGAAATTATCACGGGGCATTTTGATAAAATTCTCACGACTCTCGGCCTTGATCTCACAAATGATTCTCTGAAGGAGAGCCCAAAACGAATTGCGAAAATGTATGTTCAAGAACTTTTCAAAGGTCTTAAAACCGAAAATTTTCCAAAAATTACAGTGATCGAAAATGAAATGAAATACGATCAAATGATCGTAGTTCGAGATGTGAAATGTATTTCAACTTGTGAACATCATTTTGTTACCATCGATGGTAAAGCGACCATTGCTTATATTCCATCGAACAAAGTTATTGGTCTTTCGAAAATTAATAGGATCGCAGACTTTTTCTCTCGCAGACCTCAGGTCCAAGAGCGTCTCACAAAACAAATCGCAGATTGCTTAGTCGAAGTTTTAGATACTGAACATGTTGCCGTTCACATCAACGCTAAACACTACTGTGTTGTTTCGCGTGGAGTGCAGGATGCCACTAGTACGACGATCACCAGTGATCTTCGTGGGGATTTTAAACGTAAGTCGGATACTCGATTTGAGTTTTTGAGCCATTGTTCTACTAAGGATTTATAGCAGGCATTCGGTTTACGGGCAGCCGTCCTCGGTGCGATGTTGTTCAGTTTCAGTATTCCGTTCAGAAGTCTGGGACAGGCAAACTGATACCTGATAACTGGCGCAGAAACTGGCAAACTGCGAACTGTTGACCGCTGCCTGCGCTCCCGCTTTACTTTAGCTCGTTCATCAACTTAGTGAACACCTCGCGTGATGGTCTTGCTTCTTTCTCAGATAAAAATGGCAAGGGAGTCTCGCAAAGATTTAAAGTCGACATAAAGTTCTTTTCGCCGCCTTTGAAATAAAACATTCCAGTCAAAATTTCGCCTTTTGAGCGCGACTCACGTAAAACCGAAATCGCATTCGTTCCATCACGCAAATCATGTTTGCGCGAATCGAGCTTGCGTAGTGTGAGCCGTGAGCCGTCTTCCATTTCGACGTGCTCAGTTGTTCCCTCTGCGTAATCGACAACTTTCTCTTCAGTTGAGTGAACAAAACCCAATTCTTGAAGTTGAACATTGTGGTCGCGAACAGCGTTAAAAGATTTTGTAGCGCCTTCGTGATTTGCAAAAGTCACACAAGGCGAAATAATGTCGATGAAAGCCATTCCGTTATGTTTGAAAGCAGCGCGAATCAAGGGGACGAGTTGTTTCGCATCTCCTGAAAACGAGCGCGCGACAAAAGTGCAACCCAGTTCGATTGCAAGAGAACACAAATCGATACTGTTAAATGGATTAGCGGCGCCATTCTTTTGCGTCGATTTTAAATCTGAAGTCGCAGAGAATTGGCCTTTTGTTAAGCCGTAAACTCCGTTGTTCGCAACCAGATAAGTCATTGGTACATTTCGTCTAATCATGTGAACGAATCCACCAAGCCCAATACTTGCGGTATCGCCGTCGCCGCTCACTCCGAGCATGACCAATTTTGGGTTTGCAACTTTGGCACCAGTTGCAACCGGAGCCATACGGCCATGAATGGAGTTAAAGCCTGAGGCTTTTGACAGCCAGTACGCCGGAGTTTTACTCGAGCATCCGATCCCTGACATTTTTGCAACTTCGTAAGGATTGATGTCCGACTGATAAAATGCAGAAATAATATGATTGGTAATTGAATCATGTCCACAGCCGGTACAAAGAGTTGATTTGCTTCCAGTGTAAGATGCGCGATCAAGACCAATACGATTTTTTGCGGGAGCAGTTGCCGCCGTTTCGGTACTCATAGTGAAGCCTCCTTAGCGGTTAAAGATTTTTTTCGAGCCCAGCTTGGGCCGTTTTTTTCTTGGTCCATGATTTGTCCCAAAATACTCAAAGCATGAATTGGGAGACCGTCATAGTGTTTCACACTCCGAAACTTTAAAGAATGTTCAAAGAACTCGGCACGTAGAATATCGAGCATTTGGCCATCACGATTTTGTTCGACAACATAAATGCGCTCATGATTTTTGATAAAGTCTTCAACCTCTGATGTAAATGGCAAAGCTCTCAATCGCAAATAATCAGTTGGAAGAGACTGTTGCGCGAGAAGATCTCTTGTCTCTTTCATTGGAGCATCGGTCGAACCAAAGGCGATGATGCCGACCTTTGCCTTCGCGCTCACATCTACGATTGGTTTCGGAACATAATTTCGAGCGGTCTCGTATTTGCGAGCGATACGATCAAGAACCTTCAAATACTGTGGTGAACTCTCGGTATACTGAGCATTCTCATTGTGGCCAGAGCCTCTCGTGAGAAAAGCCGCCTTATCCGAGTGAGTACCAGGAAGAGTGCGGTGACTGATGGCATCTCCATCTGGGTCGCCGTATCTTTGGTAAGTCGCCATTTTCTCGAGTTGCTCAGCATTCAAAATCTTGCCGCGATCGAATGGTTTTTCTGGATATTTAAACTCATTGGTGATCCAAAAATTCATGCCAAGATCGAGATCACTCATGACGATGACGAGAGTTTGCAAGCGTTCTGCCAGATCAAAGGCCATTCCACCAGCATCAAAACACTCGTCAGCAGTTCCTGGGAAAAGTAGAATATGTTTGGTGTCTCCATGACTCATAAAGTGCGCAAGATTAATATCTGCCTGCATGGTGCGAGTCGGAAGACCAGTGGAAGGCCCAACTCTTTGGATATCCCAAATCACTCCTGGGATTTCAGCGTAATAAAATAATCCCGCTGCCTCAGACATCAAACTTAAGCCAGGGCCACTTGTTGCCGTCATGGCTCGCGCGCCTGCCCAGCTGGCTCCGGCAACCATACTGATTGCGGCAAGTTCATCTTCAGCTTGAACGACCGCGAATGTATTTTTCCCAGTAGCATCTTTACGA
>JAYUEB010000424.1:0-4803 GCA_043739525.1 Bdellovibrionales bacterium | reverse complement strand
ATTAAAGTTATTTCATCTACTCAGCATCCAACTGAGACTCAACATGTAATAGCCGAAGCGCTAGGTCTACCATACCACCAAGTTGCATGCGAAGTGCGCCGAATGGGCGGCGCCTTTGGAGGAAAAGAAAGCCAAGCGGCACCCTTTGCTGCGATGGCCGCACTGGTGGCTTATCGATTCAAACGATCGGCTCGCATTGCAATTTCTAAAGATGATGACATGAAGGTGACTGGTAAACGTCATCCTTTTAAGAATTTCTATGAAGTTGCATTTGATAAAGAAGGTAAAATTCTTGGTTTGAAAGTGAAACTTTACGCAGATGGCGGCGCCTATACCGATCTTTCACCGTCTATTTTGGATCGTGCGATGTTTCATGTCGATGGCTCCTACTATCTAGAGAATGCACTCATCGAAGCTTGGGTCTGCAAGACTAATACTCATTCAAATACCGCATTCCGTGGCTTCGGTGGCCCTCAAGGAAACCTTACAATTGAAAACATCATTGAAGATATTGCTCAAACACTTAAGTTAGATGCGGCTGACGTGCGAGTTCGTAATAGCTATCAAAAGACGACGCGAAACCTGACTCCCTATGGCCAAGTCGTCGAGAATAATTTGCTACCTGACTTATTTGCACAGGTTCTGAAGGACTCTGATTATCAAAGACGGCGTAAAGAAATCGACTCCTTTAACAGGTCTTCTAAATCTGAACTCAAGGGTTTATCTCTCACAGCTTGTAAATTCGGAATATCATTTACGGCTAAATTTTTAAATCAAGGCAACGCGCTTGTAAACGTTCACAGAGACGGCACGATTCAGGTATCAACAGGTGCGACCGAAATGGGTCAGGGAGTAAACACCAAAATTGGGCAAGTAGTTGCTCATGCTTTTGGGATTTCTCCATCTCAAGTTCAAGTTCTTGCAACTTCGACTGAAAAAAACGCCAATACTTCTCCAACAGCTGCTTCAAGTGGTTCCGATATTAATTGCTCAGCAGCACTTTTAGCTTGTGATAAAATTAAGTCCCGAATGAGCCAGATTGCGCGCAAACATTTATCTTTAAAGCCTACTCCACCTGTGGCTCCAACACTTTTAGAACTTGAGGTGACTGAATCTCTTGAAGTCACAGATGTTGAATACCGTAGTGGAGAGGTGTTTTACCAAAAGAATAGCATGTCATTTCAAGAATTAATTGATTTGACGTATTTTAACCGAGTATCCGTTAGCGATTACGCACATTATAAAACCGACGGATTAAGTTTTGATCGCTCCAAACTCACCGGGAATGCATTTAAATATTATACCCCAGGAGTAGCCGTTAGCGAAGTTTCAATCGACACCTATACAGGTGAGATGAAGGTCTTGAGGTCTGATATCTTAATGGATCTTGGAAGACCTATGAATATGGGTGTCGATCTTGGGCAAGTCACCGGAGGCTTTGTTCAAGGAGTCGGATGGGTCACAACTGAAAAATTATTTTATGATAAGACTGGTTCACTGATCTCACATTCTCCGACAACTTACAAAATTCCGAATATCCAAGATACGCCACGAATTTTTAATGTGAAGTTGCTAGAAAACGATCTCAATAAACAAAATATTGCAAAATCAAAAGCCGTCGGGGAGCCACCACTACTTTTAAGTGCAAGCGTATTTTTCGCAATCAAAAATGCTATTTCTTATCGCTCTCAAAATAAGTTAGTTGATTTAAAATTACCAGCAACTCCCGAAGTCATTTTGATGGAACTTCATCGCCATGAGCTTTGAGAAATTTCTTTCTGATTTTAATATGGCGATGCACCAAGCTAGACCTTTTGTTGTTATCACCTTGGTGAACATCAAAGCCAGCGCGCCTCAAGAGGTAGGCGCGCGAATGATTGTCACTCAAAAAGGCTATTTTTCGGGAACAATTGGTGGCGGCAAACTTGAAATGGCTGCAACCCAAAAAGCTCAAGAGTATTTGATTTCAAAGCAAAGCGGGTCACATTTTGTCGAATGGAATTTACAAACAGATATCAAGATGAGTTGTGGCGGAGCCGTCAGTCTTTTTTTTGAAATACATAATCCAGAAACCTCATGGAATGTTGTTATTTTTGGAGCTGGACATGTGGCACAGGAACTTGTTCGAGTGCTTTTAAGACTTGAATGCCAAATCAAATGTATCGACACCCGAGAAGAATGGTTAGCGAAACTCCCAAGGGATAGTAAACTTCATGCCGAACTTGCTCTTGATTTCAACCAATCTGTTTCTCAATTGAATAACGAGAGTTTTGTGGTCCTGGCAACTATGGGACATGCAACGGATGTTCCCATTTTAGAAGAGATTCTCAATACGAAATCTTTTTCATATGTGGGGGTTTTGGGTAGCGATCTAAAGGCAAAAAAAATCAGAAAACATCTCGAAGAGAATAATTTCTCGCTTGAGAAAATCAACTCATACTACTGCCCAATCGGCGAGGACCTTGGCAACAATACTCCGGCAGAAATTGCAATTAGTGTGACCTCTCAATTGTTAAAAGTTCGAGATACTAAGACTTTGAATCATAAATTGTAAAAGCACGAACGCGATTGATTCCACCGTCTGGAAAGATATTTACTTTAATCTGACTCAACTTTTCTGCACGATTAAGTTTAAATTCAAAGGTGTTGCCGGCGTAGGATTTAACGTTAGTCTTCTCTAATAGCGAAACCCACTCGGCTCCGGACATTCCTTGAATGCTCATTTCTAGAGGGTTGTTGTGCTTAAAAAAGCTAAAATCAACTTCAATGCGGTGAATACGTCCAGGCTTGGCAAGGCCAATAACAATTGCTTCGGAATGGCCGGCGTCACGACTACGAGCCGACTCAAAACCATCAAACATATCTAAAGGTGTGTAAGGCGAAAGGACTTGAATAGCAGGGCCGTAATGTTCATTAGAAGCACTGAGTAGCTTTGCGCCATAAGCCAAATTGGCGACGTTAAACTCTTCACCGATCACGAGTCGAGAAAAATTGTTTTGAATCGTTGCTTCAGAAATCTCATATCTCGGAGCCATAGGTTTTAAAGGATGAGGAACCTTTTCTTTAAAAGTCTCGCTCTGATTTGTGAATTGTTTCAGATACATCTCAGGAAGCTCGGCAAAAAGCCCTAGCCGCGTGAGGCCCCCGTCCGGGATTTGAGAAATTCGATAAGTCTGAAAAAGAGTTTTCTGATTTTCAAGTTTTAAACAAAGAAGTGCATGACCATTAAGGTCTATCTCGGCAAGTGTCATCCATTTTGAATTATTCAATCCCTCAAGTTTAATACGAGGAGCCTGGTTGCCAAGGTGAAACTGAGTCGAAACTAAAACATATTGAATAGCTGCAGGCTTAGTAATTTTAAAAATAATTTCATCAGAAGCTTTGGGATTATGTCTTACGGTCTCCCAGCTATCCATGATCTTACCTTGCCTACCGTAAAGTTCCGGATCAAATACCGGAGGGTAGGGTGAAAATAAATTCTCAGCGCGCGCAAAACCCTGATTACTCACTGCCAATAGTTCGGCCTCTCTCGCAAGGCTCAGATCTAAAAGAGGATCTCGTTTTAAATTTCGTTCAATTTCTTCCGGAAGTTCAGGTTCGAATGCATCAAAAATCATTGCCTTGTAGGCTTGATTGACAAGTTCTTCTTGAGGTATTCCAGACGAGTCAAATTTTTCAGGGAAAAGCTTAACGTCCACGCCTGAAAACTTCATCTCATAACAAATCAATTGCGCGACTTCACAAATAAATTCGACGCCACCTGCCTCTGCATTACAGAAAATAACAAAGCCCTTCCCAACATCCGGACCATCATAGCAATGGACAAAAAGACATCTGAACCCATCATTGGCACCTTGATGAAGAGCGAATCGATTGCGGCCTCCTTGGATGGTAAAAATACCTAGGCCCATCTTTGAGTTCATGAATTTCACGCTGCCTTTATCTTGTGCGTGAAGCATCTGAACAGAAGTTGCGTGAGCAATTGGTCCTGAGCCGTTGATAGAATGGTAGGCTTCAGTTAAATGCATTAAGAACACAGAAAAATCTTCGGCAGTCCCCATCGCTCCGGCACCAAACGCCGGAAACTGCTTTCGTGAATCTTGCACTAGCTCACCCTTACGCAGGTATCCAGATGCACAAGTTTTACGAATGAGCTTTTGATCAAAACTTAGGTGCTCAGTTCCTAATTTAACAAAAAAACTTTGAGTTATCTCGCGCACCGATTTCTTTTCAAGGCTTTCTATCAAATGTTCTAGAACAAGATAACCACCACCAGAATATTGAAACTGACTTCCGGGTTCGTGAATGACTCCAATCGGAGCGTATTGATATTTATTATCTTTGCTTAGGAGCTCAGATACATTTGGCATTTCTTGACCCAATGGGATGCCTTTAAGATAATGCAAATTAAGAGCTGTATGCTCCATCAAGTGAATAAGAGTGACCTGTTCAGCCCATTCAGGATGATTTTGATCCAGTGATTTAATTCGGAAGGGCGATGACGTTTTCGCAAATAGATAATTGACTGAGGACTTTAATGAAATATTTTGTTTTCGAAAATACTCGATAGCAAAACACACTGCGATTGGCTTACTCAAAGAAGCAAGCTCAAAGAAAGTTGTCTTAAGCGTTTTTGCGCCATCTTCTTGGATATGTCCAAAAGAAAGACTTTGAGAATAACACGAAGAAGTCGAAATACTCACTTGTGCGCCACAAACATCAAATTTTTTCAGAACTGAAGAAATTTTTTCTTCAAGGCTCTTCTCGCGATTTACAAGCAAACGTTTTTGGCTAATCTGCCAG
>JAYUEB010000423.1:0-4803 GCA_043739525.1 Bdellovibrionales bacterium | reverse complement strand
ATGAAGGCCAAATATTATATATCCCTGCTGTTTTTCGCGATTGCGGTGACATGCGGAGTGCTTTCTCAATTCCAATCTTGGGATGGCGTTATCTATATTTCAAACTCTCAGATCCTTGAAAAAAATCGAAATCCTGCAGCGATCCGAAAAGTTTTTGATTTCTCACAACTTGAGGGAAGCGCACTTAAAATGCGATCTCAAAGACGTCTCATCGAAGATGCAACAGTCACAAACTTAAATGGTAAGGTTGCAATTGAGTTAGGTCATTTTGTTACAAAAGGTGAGGGTAACCGCAAGGTCTTTGCATGTGATTTCTACGAGCATGTGAATTTGACCTTTAAAGCTGAGGGCGTTGCCACGAGTGGTGAAATCCCTACTCTCCGTGTAGAAGGCCCATGTAAGGTCAGTGCTGATTTAAATAAAATTTCGTCTATTAATATTCCTGTAAATCGTATTCTCAACGAGAAGCCGGCGGATATGGATTTGAACTACGATCAATCCAGCGTGAATTTTCACTTCGAAAATATTGGCCAAAGCTGGCCAAAAAATTGGGTGCTCAAATCAGTTAAGTTATTTCGAGATAATCATCCAAGCGAAGGAATCGAAGTGGACGAACAAGAACTTCGCGACATCAGTTCGATTCCTATATCAATGAAGTGGTAGATCCTACTTCACATTAACAGTAATAGTTTGAGACATCGTTGGGCCATAAGAAATATGGGCCGCATCTGCAAATTGCAAAGTCAAAGTGTGTTTACCTGGAGTGAGAGTCACTTCAGCTTCTGTTTGACCGCCGCCGAAATGCAAATGAGTCAAATCTTTTTCAACGACTTGACCTGCAGGGGTAGGCTGACCATCTATGATCAAATGATGATGTCCAGTGCCTGGAGTATTGACAGTTGATTTTTCAACTTTCATTCCAGTTACACCAAATTTAACAGTAAACTTTGTCGCTACTGTCGCGTTGTTTGCAGGCGACAAGATGTTCACCTTTGCTCCCGCTGGTACAGCGGAATTATTTACTGGCTGAGTCGCGTTTACAGAAAAATTTGCGAATACGATTGCTGCGAAAAACAAAAACTTTTTCATCTTATCTCCTAAGAATGGTTCATTGCTAGTTGTACAAAAGTTCGGACCATAACACCAGTGGCTCCACGTTTTGGAGCATAAGAAAGGCGATCTCCACAATGCCAGCCAGTGCCAGCAATATCAAAATGCACCCAAGGAATTTCAGAATCCACAAATTGCTCCAAGAAAGCCGCAGCGGTTGCTGAGCCCGCACCTTTGCCTGAGCTAATATTTGAAAGATCTGCGTAAGTTCCTTTCATATCTTTTACATGAAAGTCGGTGAGAGGCATGCGCCAAACAAGTTCTCCTGTTGTTGTGGCAGCGTCTTCGACTTTTTCAGCAAGCTTCGTATTTCGAGTAAAGAAACCGGTATGAATATTTCCGAGTGCGACAACCATAGCGCCTGTGAGGGTCGCGATATCACATATGAAAGCAGGATCTTGTTCGCAGGCATAAACGAGAGCGTCGTTCAAAATCAGACGGCCTTCAGCATCGGTATTATTCACTTCAATCGTTTTGCCATTTCTTGCAATGACGATATCACCTGGTTTGTTAGCCGCAGGGCCTGGCATATTTTCAGTTGTTGGTACAAGGCCGATGACATTTACTTTTAATTTTAATTTTGCAATTGCGAGTAAGCTTGCGATGACCGCTGCGCCACCACACATATCATATTTCATTTCTTCCATGCCAGCGCTTGGCTTAATGCTGATTCCGCCCGAATCGAAAGTCAGACCTTTACCAACCAGGCAAATTGGTTTTTTCGAAGAACTTGTTCCGTTGTATTCCATGATGATAAATTTTGGTTCTTCTGAGCTTCCAAGAGAAACGCTTAAGAACGAACCCATTTTTTCGGCTTTAATGCGAGCTTTATCCCAAACATTTACTTTGAGTTTTGTGCCTTTAGCCGCTTTAACTGCTTCATCAGCTAAATTTGAAGGCGTCATGCGATTGCCTGGGCGATCACCCAGCCAACGTGCAAAGTTTTGGCATTCAGCTAAAATGGTTCCAAGTTCAATTCCCTTTTCAAAACTCTTAGATTTCCCCGAGCAAACGATAAGAATTTTTTCAACTGAAGTCGCGCCTTCTGCTTTTTTCTTAAAGTCAGTAAAGCTGTAATCGCTTAACAAAAAACCTTCCGTTAAAGCTTGGGTGATTACGTCACCACTCAATGAATTGTGAGGAAGAGAATCAAATGCCAACGCTGCGGTTTTCGTTTTTTGAGCTTTTAAATTACCTAGGGCACTTGCTGCTGCCTGACGCAAAACTTCGTGATCAAAACTTTTTTCTAGGCCGAGGCCTACGATCAAAAGATGTTTGGCTCCAGAAAGATGTGCATCGCGAAAAAACACACATTCGTTGCTAGCTCCCGAAAATGCACCTTGTGAGGCAGCGGAATCAATTTTTGCGTGAATCGCTTTGCTCACACCCGAGGCGTGTACATGCGGGAGGTCATCTTTTTTCGAACTCGCCTTTTTCTTTTTTGCTGCGGGCTGTTTTGAGACGAAAACAACAAGTGTGTCGACTCCCAAATTCTCGAGCGAAGATTTTTTGATTTCTAATTTCATTTTTGCCTCACTTGTTGGGTCGACTTTAGGATGTCAACGCAGCTCATCTAGCCTATTTTTACGAGCCTTTAGTCCTAACACAGGCCCTCGAACGATGAAAGCCTTTATGCTGATGCTAGACAAGTATTTTTACATGCGGAATCAAAAATCATGAACTTTAAAAAGCTCTGGTGACTGGTCTAAATAGTCTTTAAAGTAGGCCTCCGAGATGCCGAAGAGAAACTGCAGACTTGCCAATCATGAAAGAAGAACCATATTCGTGAGAATGGCTTAAGTCTTTAAAACTGCTTTATAAGTCAACAAGGGGATGCACAAGTGCCTTTAATTCCGATGGTGGTCGAACAAACTTCTCGAGGCGAACGCAGCTACGATATTTATTCTCGTCTCTTAAAAGACAGAATCATTATGCTTGGAACTGCCATCAATGACGACGTGGCGAACATCGTCATTGCACAGATGCTTTTTCTCGAAGCGGATAACCCAGATAAAGATATTCAGCTCTATATTAATAGCCCCGGGGGATCAGTTTCTTCGGGACTCGGGATTTACGATATCATGCAGTTTGTAAAGTGTGATGTCGCTACTATTTGTATCGGACTCGCAGCGAGCATGGGTTCTCTTCTTTTAGCCGCTGGAACAAAAGGTAAAAGATTTGCACTCCCTCACGCAAGAGTGATGATTCACCAACCTCACATCATGGGCGGACTCACGGGCCAAGCAAGTGACATTGAGATTCATGCGCGTGAGATGATTAATACAAAAAAACGAATGACAGAAATTTACGCTCGTCACACAGGAAAAGATCATGCGCATTTAGATGAGAGAATGGATCGCGATCATTATATGAGCGCTCCCGAGGCGGTTGATTTTGGGATCGTTGATCAGGTAATTAAGTTCCGCAAAGGCACTGGAAACGCTGCCGAAAAAGGAAAATCAGATGAATAAAAAAGAGATTGGTTCAGGACTTTTACGTTGTAGTTTTTGCGGTAAAAGCCAAAACGAAGTTAAAAAGTTAATCGCGGGCCCAGGCGTTTATATTTGTGATGAGTGTATTGAACTCTGTAATGATATTATTGCAGAAGAGCGAGATCGCGAAGATCATACTCGTCCAACACTTAAAGTTCCAAAGCCAATCGATATTAAGAGTCACTTAGATGATTTCGTGATTGGACAAGAGCGTGCAAAACGCGCACTTTCAGTTGCGGTTCACAATCATTACAAACGCGTGAATTCTTTAGGCGCTAAAAAAGATGATATTGAGCTTCAAAAAAGTAATATTCTTTTAATCGGCCCAACTGGTTCTGGCAAAACATTGCTCGCTCAAACGATTGCAAAAGTTTTGAATGTTCCGTTCGCGATGGCGGATGCAACAACCTTAACTGAAGCGGGTTACGTTGGAGAAGACGTTGAAAACGTCGTGCTCAATCTTTTACAAGCTGCTGACTATGACGTTGAGAAATGCCAAAAAGGTGTGATCTATGTCGATGAGATCGATAAAATCACTCGTAAATCTGAAAACCCAAGTATCACTCGCGACGTGAGTGGTGAGGGCGTTCAACAAGCATTGCTTAAAATCTTAGAGGGTACTGTGGCAAATCTCCCGCCAAAAGGGGGAAGAAAGCACCCACAACAAGAATTTATTCAAGTCGACACGACTAACATCCTGTTCATCGTAGGCGGAGCATTCGTGGGTCTTGATAAAGTTGTGGAAAACCGCAGATCCAACAAGGCACTCGGTATTACTGCCGATATTAAAACCTCTCATGAAAAGTCTAAAGACATCAACGTTCTGCAATTTACAGAGCCAGATGATTTGGTGAAATACGGATTAATTCCTGAGTTTATTGGTCGATTACCAGTAGTTGCGGTTCTTGATCCGCTCGAAGAACAAGCACTTATTGATATTTTAGTGAAGCCAAAAAACGCTCTTACGAAGCAATATCAAAAATTATTTGGCTATGAAAAAGTGGATCTTAAATTTACGGAAGGCGCATTGAAGGCAGTCGCAAAACAAGCGCTTATTCGTAAGACAGGTGCTCGCGGTTTGAGAGGCGTGTTAGAAAGTTCGATGATGGATATAATGTTCGAAATTCCTTCCAAACAGAACGTGAAAGAGGTTATCATCGATGAAGAGGTGGTGAACCTTCACGTTAAGCCGAAGATGGTT
>JAYUEB010000422.1:0-1545 GCA_043739525.1 Bdellovibrionales bacterium | reverse complement strand
AAGACGACTTGAAAGAACATGAAGTTGGCACCGATGTAAAAGATGGTACTGGTTACACTTTTAATCACACATTTAAGGTTGGAAATTGGGCTCTAGCTTTTGATAGATCTTATGTATATGGTGATCTTATGAACGAAAGTGGCGCAGACGCGAGCTTAGTTGCATGGATGAATAGTTCCAACAAAGATGTTTCTGGTAGCGACAGCTGTCTACCAGGCAAAAGCGGAAGATGGAACAAAAGTAGAAAGTAGGATTTAAAGTGAAATCAGCACGTGCATTGATCTACGGATCGCTTCTAACTTTGACCGCAGCCTGCATGCATCAGTCGGCACCTAATCAGACCGACTCTGCTGATTTTAGATTTTATCCAAAAAAAGTAAAAGCAAACTACGTTTTAGATTCTGAAGTTACAATGGGTATCAAGAACGAAAAAGGCAAACCTATCCTTCAAGTTGATTTGCCTCACTCACGCGGCTGCCAAGTGACAATCGACGAAGAATTTCCTGGTAATATCTATCCTGAGCATATTACGAATGCCATCGAGAAAATTGATCCGGTTGTGTTTGTACTTAAGTACGACTCAAAATGTTTAGCTGAGAAAAATCACATTTACGGCGAGCATACTCTGAGTGTGCCTCTCTCGAATCAGATTGATATTTACGGACAAATCATCGATGCCAAGTTGCCTCAATTCAAAAAAGACTTTGAGAGCGGCAATGTCAAAATTGCCGTCTGTCGATACTGGGAGTGTTCAAATCTCATTTCGTACAAAGACAGTCTGACTCCGCTCACTTTTTTCCACACTGAATATCAACCACCTCAGTTTTTTGATCTTAAGTTAGGTGAAATGAAAAGTATTCGTGCCGATGTTCCACTTGTCGAAGCTATTTATGGTCCTCCGGTCTCCGTCTGTGATGGTCGAATTAAGCAGGCACCCACTCTCAATTTTGCCTTATTTCTGCCGTCACTTCCGAAGAAATTAGCAGCTAACCACCAAAGTTATGCTGGTGACGATCGCTATATTTTTCGATTTTACAAAGGCAATATCGTGTCTAAAGAAAAAGCTGCTGAGCTTGCCAAAAGCGGCCAAGTCTTTTGCTCTCTTCGAATTATTGAACAGAGGGACAAGACTGTAAAAAAACCTAAAGAAAAAACGGACAGCGACACCTTTGATTTCGCTCCAATTCAAGCCCTTGCTTACGCCTCTAATCTCGGAGCAACTTTTTATAGTGAAGCAGACAAAGCTTTAATCTCGACTCAATTTTTTTCTCGTACTTTTGAACTTTATGGAACTCTTGCTGAACAAAATGTCATTGTGAGTGGTGGTTTTTGTTCGACCCCCCATGGAGACTCTCCAATGGGACGCCAAGTTTTGGTGGGAGACATTGTCGAACATATTCCGGGAGTAACACTTACTACGAACTATCCGGCGTTCTACTCAAAATAGGCAATTCACCTTTGATCCTAAAATGGGTATGCCAAGGTTTCTAGAGAGATCTTCTTCGGAGCCTGACCGGCTCCGGCAATTTGCATGAAATCGATTCA
>JAYUEB010000421.1:0-1545 GCA_043739525.1 Bdellovibrionales bacterium | reverse complement strand
ATCGCAGTCTTGGAACCATGGGGTCTCGGAGATGCCGTCATTGCTCTGTCTGCAATCAGAAGGCAACATCACGGGACATATATTCTTTTTGCCAACTCTAAATGGTGTGCCATTTTAAATGCACTCGCGCATTGGAGTAAATGCCGAGTTAAAATTGTCACATTAGATTTGGATTACACGACTAAAATAAAAAATTATAAAAATCTTTTTTCTTTAGCTCCAATAAATCTTGACTCCAAAATTTCAAAAGTTCTGAGCATACGAGGAGACCCTAGGGATTATTGGGCTGCTAAACGTTTGTTGCCGCATGCAAAGCCTCAGTTTGTGGGCTGGTTTTCTTTTATCTTACGAAGAATATCGTTCTTAGATTTTCTGTTCACTCTTACAAAAATACCAGTGGAGAATCGGTACGAACGATGGCAAAAGCTACTTCCGCCTGAGAGTTCCCCTCCAGCAATGAATCGGATAACCACACAATCCTATGTTGCCATTCATTTAGGTGCACAATGGCGCTCTAAAAGCTATCCGCACTTTGAAGACCTTACACAAATTCTCCTTGAAAATTCCATTCCTGTAAAAGTTTTCTGTGGCCCTGGAGATTTAATTAGCTTTTCAAATATCGTTGTCCAAGAAGTTGCCGATGCCTCACTGATAGATGCGTTGCTCCAAGCATCTTTTGTGATCACTAATGATTCTGGCCCCATGCATATCAGCGCCTTTCTTGGCAAAGCGACATTTTCCATTGCTCTTATCTCAAACATTCATGAATGGTTACCCCCGGGAGCAGTGGCAATGGAATCGCGCGCGATGCCGACTGGATATAGACCCCTTAAATCTTATATGAGCGATGAAATCCAAGGCGAGTGGCCAACAGCCCGTCAAGTATTTGATCGCATCAAATCGCTGGGTTGGATTTAGAATTTCTCTCTGGAGCCTAATGTTTTTCTATAAAATGGCCGAATACCGGATTATGGAGCAGAGTCCAAAAAAGCGTGGCTATAGGCGACTTGTGTCTCCGTCGGCCAAACCGGAGGATATTTATTTTTGTGAAATATCGCAAAAAAAATTAGGGATTGATTCCTTGTGGTTAGAGCAATCTCGTAAGTTTTCTCACAACTACCCTGTCAGTTCCGAATTAATTCACTATTTTTCACTTTGTTTGGAGTTTGAGCCCGGTCGTCATAAAAATCGTTTTTACATCCTTCTAAAAACTTTAATGGATCACCTCGTAGCAGCGCTCGGCCTCATATTGTTATTCCCATTTTTGGCTACGTGCGCCATTCTTTTGAAAATCGATTCCTCAGGACCTGTCTTTTTTACACAACTGCGAGCGGGTAAGAGAGGTCGTCCCTTTCGCATTTTTAAATTTCGAACCTTGCACGAAATTCATACAAGCAATTTGCGTCCTTTTTCAAAGCCCCTCGAAAAACTCGCAGGCTTAGATGATAATCGGTCCACACGTATCGGACGAATCATTAGAAATTGGAAAATTGACGAACTACCTCAGCTTATCAATGTCCTGAAAGGTGAAATGAGCTTGGTGGG
>JAYUEB010000420.1:0-1547 GCA_043739525.1 Bdellovibrionales bacterium | reverse complement strand
CCATCAATCGTGAGGTTCGGGCATACAGCACTGACAACCCTTGCCTGCAAGCCTGATTCCCCAATGCGCACGCGATCCATGTTTTACAAAATCAAACTTTGAAATTTGATTTCGGTGACAGCATCACAACTAAAAAAGGTAAAGGTCTTGAGGGTACGAAACAGTACGGTAAAGAATCAGATTTGATCAGCTGGGCACAAGATGGTTCTGCAGCAGGTACAATCACAAACATTTCGTTTAGTGATGAAGGTATTTTAACTGCACTTTATACCAACGGCCAAGCGGTCGATCTTTCACAGATCAGCTTAGCTAAATTTGAAAATCCTGAAGCTCTTTATAAGGTTGGTAACAACAGATTTAAAGAAGCTCGTGATTCCGGTACGGCTTCTGTAGGTAAAGCAAATCACGCAGGTCGTGGAAAGCTTCAAGCAAAATCTCTAGAGCGATCAACAGTCGACTTGGCTCTTGAGTTTGTGAATTTGATTCAGAATCAGAGAGGTTTCCAAGCGAATGCCAAGACCATCACTACGACTGATGAGTTATTGGGTGAAGTTATTAACTTGAAGAGATAATAATCTGAGTTCAGGGGCTGGCAGTCTGATAAATATCATCGGATACTGATGCCGGCAGGTCTCGCATCAGTGAATTGATTGCCCAAGGTGTTTTGCCTTGGGCTTTTTTTTGGGGATTTCAATTTTGGATACTGCGTATTTGAAAGAGCGTTATTATCAATATCGTAACTCTCCTCTCCTATGGGGTATTATTTTATGTTTGATCGGAAGCTTTGGAATTTATTCGACGGCGAGTAGAATCCAAAAAGAGGGCAGTCAATTTGAGAAATTTTCATCGAATATGTTGCGAACTTTTATCGCTTCTCTTGTCGGTGTTTTAGGTACCAATACAGAATCGAGCAATTTGGGAACTTTGTTTTTCTCAATCATTTGCTTCGCATTGGGTCTTTTTATGCTTTTGCATTTTGTTTTCACAGGTCAGTAAACCTCAAGACTTCGAGTCTTTTTGTCCCAAATTTAAAAATGATCTGGTGCTCATTCGTTACAGCAAGGTATGGTGCTTGCAATCTCCAAAAGCAAAACTTTTAAAGGAGAAAAATATGATCAACGCACAAGAAATTAAACCTGATATGCCAGTCGTCTGTTCCCAAGACGGACAATTTGCGGTAGTCGATCACATGGACGGCACGGACAGCATCAAACTAAAAAGAGATAAAAATGGTAAGCACCATTTTATTCCGTTGAATTGGGTTACGCAAGTTGACAACAAAGTTCATATTGATCGTCCGGGCGACGAGGCGATGCGTGAATGGCGAACAGAACAATAGAGATTTTCTTGCTCCCTTCAAAAGCCTCGGACAGCCGCAGCAGTAGCTGCGGAACTCGTTTTTGAAGGGAACAAAAAAATCTTGAGGCAAGGAAATCTTGAGGCAAGAATGTGTGAAGAGATTATGCTTTTCCGGGTTCTAGCAGCCAGCCTCTTAGCAATTCATCATCACTCGTTTTGGAAATCATCAGGCGGCTAACACCGCTTCC
>JAYUEB010000419.1:0-4822 GCA_043739525.1 Bdellovibrionales bacterium | reverse complement strand
TTTCACTTGACAGTCCAAAAGATAGCTTAAATGCTAGCCACTATGATTGGTGTTGTTATCCCCTGCTATAAAGTAACGAAACATATTATTTCGGTCCTTGAAAATATTGGGCCAGAAGTTGATTTAATTTTTGTAGTTGATGATTATTGTCCTGATCAGAGTGGCCAATTTGTGGAAGCTCATTCTAAAGATCCTCGTGTTTGTGTTGTCTATAATCCAGAAAATCGTGGCGTAGGCGGAGCAACTTTAGCTGGCTATTTCGCAGCTTTAAGCAAAGACTCTAAAATCATCGTTAAAATCGATGGTGATGGCCAAATGGATCCAAAACTTATTCCTAGGTTTATTGCACCAATTCAAAAAGGCCTTGCTGACTACGTCAAGGGCAATCGTTTTTTTGATCTAGACACCCTTTCCCAAATGCCAAGAGTTCGACTTTTTGGGAATGCCGTACTTTCCATTATTACGAAGCTTTCAACGGGGTACTGGAATATTATGGATCCCACGAACGGCTATACAGCTATTCATGCAGACGCCCTAAAAATGCTCCAGTTGGGAAAAGTCGAAACTCGCTACTTTTTTGAAAGTGATATGCTGTTTCGTTTAGGCATTTGTCGTGCCGTAGTATTGGATATCCCCATGAAGGCCGTTTATGCCGACGAAGAAAGCCACATGAATGTCTCTAGGGTTGCTCTAACCTTTCCTCTCAAGCATTTAAAGCGGGCCACAAAAAGAATTCTTTATAACTATTATTTACGGGATTTCAATATCGGAAGCTGTCATCTGCTTTTAGGAACTCTGATGCTCACCGGAGGTGTTTTCTATGGCACCATAAAGTATTATCACGGCCAGGTGACAAATACTTTCGCTTCAAGCGGAACAGTTATGCTGTCGTCCCTCCCTATTATTTTGGGCTTTCAACTCTTGATCGCGTTTCTGCAATACGATGTCAGTAATATTCCCAAACGGCCGATTCAAAATTAGCCTATCGCAAGTCGTACCACTGTACTCGTAAGTCAAAACACGACCAATCTAACCCTTTAAAAGCTCATCGGACACTGAAACTTCAAAAACTTGTAAATGAGGGTTTTGAGCTCCCTCCCGGATGAAGAGTCACCACTTGATCAGCAATACTATCGAAAGCAGAACGGTGACTTACAACAATGATGAGCGTGTTTGGTTTTCTTTTTAAAAGAGTCTGAACTATCTTAGCTTCGGTTTCTCTATCAACATTAGCCGTCGCTTCATCTAAGATTAATAACGCTGGTTTTCGAAGGAGTGCACGAGCAAGTCCTAGTCTCTGTTTTTGACCTGTCGATAATTGGGTTTCTTCTAGCAAGATGTGGTCTAATCCATTGGGTAAAGTCTCGATAACTTGATCAAGGTAACTTTCTTTAAGCGCACTCCATAAAACCTGGTCATCCAACTTGGCGTCCAAGTCGGGATAAATAAGGTTTTGTCTTACGGTTCCCGCTAAAAGGTAAGGCTCCGGTCCAACATAGGCAATTAAATTTGAAAAATCAGATCGACCTTCATCAGCAGTTCGGCCATTGATCAGAATTTGACCTTGGGTCGGCTTTAGCAATCCGGCTATCAGGGCTAGTAAAGTGCTTTTTCCAGCCCCACTTTCGCCTCTAACAAGAAAAAGTTCCCCTGTCCTAATTTCCGCGGAAAACATTTTAAAAAGGAAATGATGTGAATTATAACCATAAGAAATATTGGTGATTCGAATTAAAAGTGGTGGATCAATTTTTTGCTTGATTTGATTCGGTTTTGAAACTTCGTCAATAGTTCGAGTATATTTTTGGATAAACTGAAAGACCATCTTAAAGCTAGGTAAAAAGAGGAGACAATCATTTAGAAGTGTGCTGATCTCACTCACATTTTGAGATAATCGGATGAATAGGTAAAAGAAGCTTAAAAGTCTAATCGGCGACGTATCCATATAAGTGACGCTGACGAATGTGATAAGGCTTATCGCGATGATTCCTATGGTATTAGGTAAAATGAAACGTATGGACGAAATTTTAAAATATGAAAAATAATGCTTCAAGTAGGCATCAAGTGCATTGGTTCCACGGCGAGCCTCATACTTTTCGCGGTCATAAAGTCTAAGTAAGAAAGAATTTTTTAGTCCAACAATCAGTGTTCTTGTAACAATATTCCACTCAGCGGCAGTTCCTTCCGCGGCCTTCGTTATATACTTATTAAAGCCATTCATCGGAAAATAGAATATTCCAAGAAAAAATATTCCGGTTAAAAATTCAATCGGTGCCAGCAACATACCCATGATAGTTAATAAAAGCGACGTCATAGCTACAACGGCGAGCTGCGCTGAGAACATGACGAAGGCCCCCGCCTGTACCATCCGCTCAGAAAAAAGAGCAACAATTTCAGAAGAGGACTCTGTTGGGTGCTGAGTTAAAGTCAGGGTTAGGATTCTAGCGCGTTGTTCTTTGGCGAATGTTTGATTGATCATTCCGCTAAATAAGGACTTAGCCAAAAGCACTAGGCTTCGAAAAATACCAAAACTGATCAGCGATATGACAACGATTGGAAGCGAGTTGGGAAGCCACTGGGGAATAAAGGTTTGGCTTCCTTGGATTAAGCCGATTCCTCTGAGGAAAATCTGCAAAATATAAACGAAAGCCATTTCCACAAAGAACCAGGCAAGGCCAACAAAAATAGTGAAGATATAAAGTTTCCAAACTAGCGGACCCAAAAATATTTTAAACTTGGTCACCTGTTCGCGCCGTTCGGCAAAAGTCATAGAAGCTCACTTTTTAAAAGTTCAAAATTCGCAAGAACACTGTGCGAATAATTTTCATCCAATACCAATCTAAAAGAGTTGGAAAGAATGTTAAGAGATCAATGACCGGCGCCCAAATCAAAATTATTTTTCTTAAAAAATTTTGATTTGGGCGCCATTTTCCATCCAGCCATTGCCCTCAAGGTTTGCCAATAACTTAATGGGACCTTATTATGAGAAGCACGGCTTGGCAATCCTAAAGATTCCCACGGGAAGCAGACAAGTCTTACTGAATAAGCCTTTGAACGATCTCTAAAATCCTCGACTGCCGCTTATCGAAATGAAAATGGTCAAGAAATGTTTTAGCAATTTCAACCGAGTCTTGATCAGACCGAATAGTTTCCAAAATACATTCGGTTGTTGCCAGCAAATTACCATAGGGAACGGATTTTCCACGAATTTTTGTAAGTTCGGTCAAAGCAAATCGGTCTGACGTGATGGGAAGGCATCCGCACAATCCCCCTTCAACGACCGCTGAACAAAAACTTTCATAGGCCGAAAGCTGAAGAATGATTTTACTTTCACTAAGGAGGCCTAGAAAATCGTTTGAATTGCAAGGGACAAATCCTTTTAAGACCAAATTTTTAGGAATTGTTTCGCGAATTTCTGAGAGCAAACCAGGCGCAATTTCTCCAATATGGATAAAAGACACCTCCGGCAGCACAGTTGCAACTTTGATGATCTGGTCCAAACCCTTAATCTGAAAATAATTTTTACCTACTGAACAGATTGAAACAACTTGGTTTTTCCGCTGGTCCCAAATGGGAATTTGACTGCCCTGCAAAATCGGAGCGAACCCCAAGGGAATAAGTTTAAGTTTGTAGGAAGAAATTTTTGCATTTAAAGTAGCTTCATTTAAATTTGATTTAGAAACACAAAACACCAGGTTCGCCATTTTAAATATAAGCCTTCGCAAGACAGTTCCATTTCTCTTTTTTGCAAAAGCTCCGTGATCAAACTCATCCAGTCGCGCAACATCGTATCCTCCGCTGACAATGATAATTTTTTTACCGGATACCTTGGCAAGGAAGAGTAAGGGGAATGCAGAAAAAGATCCAAACCAGAGGTAAACTAAATCAGCCCACCACACGTCTCGAAGAAAAAGAGATGTGTTTATGTAGTAGGAAATGCTTAAGTGCCTACGCCGCACGTTAAACATTTGTGTCAAGATGGCCTGGTCACTATCAATCCAAGGAGCCTTATCGTTGGTGACAAATAAAATATTATTCATTATTTTGATTTTTCTCATTTCTAAATACCAGATAGCAGCCCAAATTAAATTGTCTTAGAAAGGGTCGGTCCTGATTCGCGAAAAGAAATTTCTCTAGCCAGCAGCCACCTTCAAAATATTTTTTCAAATCCAGCACTTTACAAGTTACCTTATTTAGATAATGACTAAATTTTCCTTCAGCCATTAAAGTGCCCTTATTCTTGGCATCATAAATTCCATTATCTCTTTCAGATACCCACTTAATTCGCTCGCTCAGAGCCGCGTATTTTTGAATCAGATCAAGAGTTCGATCTGTCGATTTTCCGTTTATTAAAATATTTTTAAAATCCCTCAATTTTTGTTGCAACACGCTGACGATTGTTTGCTCAATTGTTTTTTCAGAATTAAAATAGACTGTCACAATTGAAATAAGTGGCTGGCTTTTCACTATCAAAATTTCGAATCTTCAAAATGATTCTCATACCAGTCCACAGTGATCTTTAAAGCGCTTTCAAAAGAGTGTTCCGGTGACCAGCCCAAGTTATTTTTAGCTTTTGAAAAATCCATCGCGTACCTGAAATCATGACCTTTTCGATCAGTGACAAATTCAATCAAACTTTCGGGCTTTCCTAGGATCTGTAGGATTTTTTTAGCTAAATCCAAATTTTTCATCTCGGACTGTCCACCCAGATTATACACTTCACCGACGGATCCTTTGGTTAAAACCTTCCAAACGCCTTCATTGTGGTCGTCCACAAAAATCCAATCACGAATATTCATTCCGGTGCCGTACACTGGAATTTTTT
>JAYUEB010000418.1:0-1551 GCA_043739525.1 Bdellovibrionales bacterium | reverse complement strand
AAAATTTGTATCTGCCGGCGTACCTAAAGTAGCGAGATAAATCGAAGACTGAGATGCATTCGTTACGGTGATGGTGGCTGGAGAGCTATTCGTCTGCGTTCGTACAACGCCAAAATCAGTTGTTGGCGGGGAGAATGAAAGAGCTGCATTCCCGTTTTGTCCAAAAGGATCACCTTGCTGAGAAGAGCCAAGAAGATTTTTAAAAGTATTATCTGAGCCGCTCGTACAGGACAAAGTCAGGCCCATGCTGAACGCCATAGCTAAAAGCAGCGGAATCTTGATTTTAGCGATTTCTTGGATAAAGTCTTTTGCCACTGAAAATCTGATCCTTTTTTATGTTTGAGGGACCTTATCTTATCGGTTTAAGCGAAGTTTGACTGAAGTGCGTCTCATTTTGATAGAGCAATGTGTTCTGCCGTTTGTTACAGAACCGGACATAGGGCGAGAACTCGATTACACAGGTTTAGAATATCTCAAAAATTGTCGAACTAGCTAAAAGAGGAGTGGAATATGATTTTCACAAAAAATATTGTTCATCTGTTTTGGATGGCGCCGGTGCTCCTTCTGAATGCCTGTGTCGGAAGTTCACTCAGAGTTGATGGTCAGCCAGCAGCTGCCGAAGTCTCAATTGTGATCAGTGGTCAGCCACCAAAAAAGCTTGGGGTTACACCCCTTAGTTTAAATGAAAATAGTCTTGATACCCGAGGTGAACCTTTTGAGCTGATCATTTCAAAAGACGGATTTTACACTGAAAATATTTTAGTTGGACCAAGTTTACCATCGCGATCAACAGATATTAAAATTGCCCTGAAAGCAATGGCGGATGGAAAAGTAGACGAAGCCGTTTTGCAGAGAATTGCTCAAACGCAAAGATCCGCTGTGAACGATGAGGTTTTGCAAAAGGTTGCAAGTGGAGTCGCTCAAACTCTTAGATTTTTAACAGTAAAGCAGTATGATCAAGCAGAACAAACCTTGGCAGTTTTAATCACCCAATATCCAAGTGTGCCGACTCTTCAAGAATTAATGGGCAATATTTATTATCTCAAAAAAGAGCTTCCAAAGGCTTTGACGTATTATCGTAAAGCTCTTGAATTGAACCCTTCAAATTTTGAAACTCAACGCATGGTTAATAAAATTGAAATGATTCGCGGTGACCACATGCCCGCAAGTCAGGGAGGACATTGATGTCACTCTTTCCAGTTGGAATTCTTATCGCGGTCGTTGCATTTGTAACTGCTGTTAAGCATTTGAATCAAGGTTTTGGTAGCTATTTTGACCTCGTCGCTTTTCTAATGGTTACAGGTGGAACAATAGCCGTTGCGACTATCCTTGTGCCATGGAATTTGCGTCGGGATTTATTTAGATCTTTGCGTGAACTCATCAGACCGGCTCAGATCAGTCACAAATCGGTTCTCCTTAATTGTATCGCAACAATTAAAGCGCGAACATTAGTTGTTGATGAGCACTGCCAAGACGAAATTTATGCGACGATTTTAAAAGACGGGATTGAACTCATTGAGCTTGGATTTACGGAAGCAAAAATTGAATCTA
>JAYUEB010000417.1:0-4829 GCA_043739525.1 Bdellovibrionales bacterium | reverse complement strand
TGCCATCTTTAGCTTTGTAATTCAGACGAACGGTTTGAGCTTTGATCGTGATGCCACGTTCACGCTCAAGATCCATATTATCTAAAAACTGAGCTTTTTTCTCGCGGTCTGAAACGGTACCTGCAGCTGACATCAAACAATCGGCAAGCGTCGACTTGCCGTGATCAATGTGAGCGATGATAGAGAAATTTCGAATAAACTTTGGATCCATTTAACCTGTCGATTTAGCCTGTAGATTTAAATACAAATACTAACGATTCAGCGTTTTAACAGCTTCTTTTAATTGACCGATCCTATCAGTCTTCTCCCAAGTAAATCCAGCTTCATTTCGGCCGAAATGGCCATACGCTGCAGTTGCTTTGTACTTAGGTTTCAACAAATCAAAGTCCTGGATAATGGCAGCTGGCTTGAGGCTCCAAACTTTCTTAACAGCCTCAGCAAGCACTTCCGAAGACACTTTTCCGGTGCCGTATTCATTGACCATGACACTGACAGGCTCTGCGATACCGATTGCGTAAGAAACCTGAACCAAACATTTTTCAGCTAGTTCAGCAGCCACGATATTTTTAGCAATGTGGCGAGCAGCATAGGCAGCCGATCGATCCACTTTTGAAGGATCTTTACCCGAGAAAGCTCCGCCACCATGAGCGCCATGACCACCGTAAGTATCTACGATGATTTTACGACCTGTGAGGCCACAATCCCCTTGGGGACCACCGATAACAAATCGACCTGTTGGATTGATGAAGTATTTGGTTTTATTGTCGAGCCAGCTTGAAGGAATCATTTTTTTAATGACGTCTTCCATAATCGCTTCTTTAAGTGTTGCCTGGCTGACATCTTCAGAATGCTGAGTTGAAATCACAACTGCATCGACTCTTTTTACTTTTCCGTCAACGTATTCGCAAGTCACTTGAGATTTAGAGTCAGGTCTGAAGAAATCGTAACGACCTGATTTACGTAACCGAGCCATTTCGAACATGAGTTTATGAGCCAGAGAAATTGTCAGCGGCATAAATTCAGGAGTTTCATTATTAGCATAGCCAAACATGATTCCTTGATCGCCTGCTCCTTGCTCTTTACCTTCAGAGGTATTCACTCCCATAGCAATGTCAGGACTTTGTTGATCAAGCGTCACCATCACAGAACATGTTTTATAATCAAAACCTTTTTCACTTGCATCGTAACCGATATCTTTAATTGCTTTTCGAACGACACTTGGAACATCGATTCGCGCTTGAGTTGAAATCTCTCCAGCAACCACCGCAACACCTGTTGTGACTAGGGTTTCACAGGCAACGCGACCTTTAGGATCTTCAGTTAGAATTGCATCGAGAACCGAATCTGAAATTTGATCGGCAATTTTATCAGGATGTCCTTCAGAAACCGACTCACTCGTAAACAAATAATTTTTCATCTTTTCTCCGCTTATAAGCTCTAATTAACTGATAGAAATGGGTACCAATTGATAAGCGGGAGGTCAAATCATTTGAAACTGCTCTAGAGGGACTTGAGGTAAAAATAAAACAGAGCTTGGGTCACAAGCTCTGTTTAAAGAAATCGATTGAGATAGGCTTTTTTAAGCAGATTTTCGGTAAATCAGCTCATTAAATTCTTCTTCAAACTCTTGCTCGAGCTCGCGTTTTTTGCCGCCGTTCAACTCGTAGAGATTGTGAATATGATCGTGGTGCTTATGGTGCTTTATTCGACGCTTTCCTTTGCTGAGTTGCTTTCTAAGCTTCTCAACGGCCTTGTCTAAGGACTTATAAAAATCGTTTGAAACGCCGGTCGCTTGAAACTTTCGTCTCCCCTCCAGCACATTGATCTCAACCAAGCAGTCATGTCGAAATTGCGAGATAATGATGTGGATATCCATCGGCTTATGCTCAAAGGTGTCGACCTTCTCAAGCTTCTCCATAGCCCGAGTTTTCAAGGCATCGCTTGAATCGACATGCAAAAAAGTAAACTCCACTTTCATACGCAGTTCCTCATTTCTGGTTGATGATTGAACAGACAAACTGAATTAATTTTTAATAGGGATTTGGCGGGCGCCATTTTTAGAAATTTTGACGAACAATTTAACATAAATGCCCTTGAATCTGAAACCTGAGTTAGGCCTGAGTCAGCCTAGACCTTTTTTAAGATCTACCTTTTTTCTTTCGGCAGAAACTAGACTAAAGATGAGGTTTTTTTTGAATTTAAGCGAATTTTTTAAGACACGAGGCGTTAAATCCCAGGTTGTGACTTTTCTCAAGTTAATACAATAGCTTAGATTTGATTGGCATAAGGCGATTTAAGCCTATTTAGCGATCGACTCGGCGTGGGTCTCACGAACCACCACAACCTTAATTTGGCCAGGGTAAGAACATTCGTTCTCGATCTTTTTTGCAATGTCCCTGCACAGCCCAAGGGTCTGCTGATCGCTCATTTTCTGACTATCGACAATCACCCGCACTTCTCTTCCGGCATTAAATACGAGAGTTCTTAAAACGCCTTTGAAATCATCGGCAATCGTAGAGAGCACTTCGATTTTTTGATTGTAGTTATTAACTGTCGAGCGACGAGCCCCTGGACGAGCACCCGAAATTGCATCTGCCGCAATGACCAGAAACGCCAGATCTGTTGAGGGCTGCTCTTCATAGTGATGGGCCCTGACAGCGTGGACAATATGTTCTTTCTCGCCAAGTCTTTTAATAAAGTCAGCTCCGATTACGGCATGTCCGCCATCGATACTGTGATCCATTGCTTTACCAATATCATGAAGAAGGCCAGAGCGCTTTGCATCTGCTATTCTGACTCCGCCTAACTCAGAAGCAAGTAGACCACAAAGCCAGCCCACTTCCCCAACATGAAAAAATTGATTCTGAGCAAACGAGTAACGATAGCGTAAACAACCAATCATATTTTTGATTTCTGGATGCAAATCTTGTTGGTTCATTTCGTTTGTCGCTTTTTTACCGTCGAGTTCAATTTTCTTAAATAAGTCTCTTTTACAAGATTCGTAAATCCGCTCAATGATCTGAGGATTCAGGTTTCGCTCATCTAGCATTTTGTCGAGACAGCGCGCGCTCAATTCTCTTCGTACGGGATCAAAACCTGTCGCCTGAAGGTAATTGTTGTCATTCAGTTCAATGTCGACGCCACAAAGTTCTTCGAGTTTTTTAATATTGACGCCGTCTTTACCAAAGATTCTGTCGCTCATCTTTTGATCGACAATCTCAAGCATACCAATACCTCGCTCGATACAAGCCTCTCGAGGAAATCGGTTAAGTGCGTTTGCTAGAATCTCTTTTGCGATACTTTCAGCATGAAGTTTAGTGTCTTCTTCAATTTGATTCGCTTTTCTTTTTGCATCTATTTGAATTTGATTTTCGAGATCATCGAGAATCTGTTTTTTAACGAGGTCGATGTCTTGACCAGAAGTCTTCGTGAGCTCAACGATCAATTCTGATTTGATCTTCTGCATTTGCTCTTTTTTTCGATCATAATTTTGCTGACGTATACCGGTTGCTTTGGCGCGATCCGAGATAAGATTCAATTGCTTTTGAAGTTCTTTTTGGTCTTGATTGAATAACCGATCGCTCTCACTTCTCTTCGCCCGATATCTCATCTCGAGTTCAACAACTACTTTTTCAAGTCGTTCAAGTTCGCGTTGGTTTTGATTGCGAATCTGCTCTTCAACGTCCTGAGATTTTTCTTTTGATTCATCCATGACCTCTTGGGCGTGATCTTTCGCTTCACCAAGAATGCGCTCTGCTTCGCTTTGAGCTCCAGATAAAATTGCGCGCTCACGTAAAGTTGAAATTAACTTTGATACGTAAAAGCCGATGATCAGACTGATAATAAGTGCACAAATACTGAGGATCACAATAAGCTCGCCGTTTTCGCACTATTTTGATAGAAATTCATTTGATACTCATAGCATTGATTCTCAATAAAAGCGAAAGAGCTTTTCAAGATATGGCTAAAAATGGAGCAGGTCACTGAGCATCTATTTTGTTTCGAGCCCTTAAAAGTATTTTTTTCTCTTAGACGAAGGCAAGATTTTTAATATGTCGCGATATTTTGCCACAGTTCGGCGAGCGATTTGAATCCCGTCTTTCTTCAGCAAATCAACGATTCTCTGGTCAGAAAGAGGAGATTTGGTATCTTCCTGAGAGACCAATTCTTTGATTTTCAATTTCACTGATTCCGAAGCTAATGAGTCGCCATCATCTGTACTAATTCCCGAATTGAAAAAGTACTTCAATTCAAAAATTCCGCGAGGCGTATGGACATATTTTGCTGTTGTGACACGACTCACTGTAGATTCATGCATGCCGATATCGTTTGCGATATCTCTTAAGATCATCGGCTTAATATGGCCAGGACCCTTTTCGAAAAATTCGGTCTGATGTTTCACGATACTTTCAGTCACTTTATAAATCGTGCGCTGTCTTTGATGAATCGATTTAATGAGCCATACTGCGCTTTTCAATTTCTCCTGAATATATGAATTCGTATCGTTACTCGCTCCACCCGCCTTCAAAACATTTTTGTAAAAATTTGAAATGCGAAGTCTTGGTAAACCATCTTCGTTTAAAGAGACCATGTACTCGTCGCCGACTTTATAAACGTAAACATCGGGAGTAACATATTGGGTCTCAGGCGGAACAAACGCTCTGCCCGGTTTTGGATCCATGTTGTAAATGATCTTACACATGTCGATCACGATCTCGATGTCTTTGTTCATCGCTTTTGCGATTCCTGCGTAATTTTTCTTTTCGAGATCTTTCAAGTGATTATTAATGAGTTCAACGAGCTCATGTGTGTCTTCTTGTAAAATTTTG
>JAYUEB010000416.1:0-4835 GCA_043739525.1 Bdellovibrionales bacterium | reverse complement strand
TTCCGATCGTCTGATAAAGCTCAACGAGCTTGTCAGGCCTATTTCTGAAACTACTAATTTGCTCAGTGAGATAACGACGTTGCTGTACGAAAATTTGTTGAATAGCGGGACTGTCGCGAAGTTGCTGTGCGATTCGAGTTTCGAGGGCGTTCATATCTGCTGCTGAGGTCTTATCGAGTCCGATCACAAATTCTCCACCTGACATTTTAAACGGAACATCTGCTTTGGCACACTCTCGTTTTATCACGTCACTTGTTGCTTTGATGAGCTTATCTCCAGCTTGAGTTCCGTTTTGAAAATAATTTACTTTTCCGAGATTATCGATATCAATCCGAACGATTGCTTTGGGCTGGTTCGTGGTCGCCGATTTTACAAAGTGATCTAGAATATCTTTTCCCTGTTGGTTTGAGCCTTCTATCATTTCAGTTCTTTGATTCATGATAATTTCTCGTGTTGATGGAGTTCCGGTTTTAGGCGAGTAAGTTTCTTGGCGCATAATGGTTTCGCCCAATTCATTTTTGTATTGCGCGATAGTGGTGTCGCCAAATCGATAGACTTCTTTTTGACGTGATTCCTGCATAGTGGCGCTTGATTGTGATAGGTCAGGTGAACGTACTTGCGAACCATTTGAAGCGGGTGCTGGGGCGGGATCTTGCGCAGTCGGGACGTAGCTATGATTGGCTCTGGCGTTTGGATCAGGCTTTGAGCCACCGTACTTTGTGGTGTCGATGGTCATTTGCTCTTTGGACTGAATTTTAGCTTGAGTGGCTTGATTTTCAGCTCTTATAAGTGCTGCATCAAGGCCTTCTCCTGGCGCGATAGTTGTAGATCCTGCAGAGAGTCCAGGTCTTGAATATCTTGCGAAGTCCGCTTGACTGATCTGCGCTGCGGGGAAGGCACCGTCTGTATCTTTGGCATCTCGGTATTGTTTTGCACGGGCGATTTTTTCTTCTCGAAATGTGAGATTTACTTCTTTGCTATTCACCGATTTATAGATTTCATTTAAAATGTCTTTTATTTTTTGCGGATCCGTTTCGTGAATGAGCAGAACAAACTCATCTCCGCCGTTACGAAAAACTTGGGCTTTGCCACCTGTCGCTTTCGAAATAGCGTCAGCGACGTTTTTAATGTACTGATTTCCGGCCTCAACGCCTTTTGCAAAATTTTTATTGATATAGCCTAGGTTATTGATGTCGAAAAATGCGAGTGTCAGGTTGCCATCGTTTTTTCTAATAATGGATTCGAGTAAGGCCTTGCCGACCGGAGTTTTTGAATCATACGCTCCCGTCAGAGGATCAATTGGAAGTTCTCGCACGCTCGTTTTAATCTGACCAGATGGAGTTTTAAATGCTTCTTCGACGGCTGTGTATTCTCTTCCATCTGCTGTTTTATATTTTGCTAGTTTAATCGAAGGTGGAAGATTCGGCACATCAAGAGTTGAGAGTCTTTCGCCCGCGAGCTGTCTTTCTTCAAAGAACTTGACGGCTAGTGAACGGCTTTCACCTTTGCTTGAAGCATCGATAGCTTCAACCGTCTCCTTTGAGGCCACATCTGCGACCAAGTCTGCAATATATTTTCCGGATCTTGCGAGTTTGACTCCAGCGCTAGAAATAATAAGTGGATCTATGATATAAGAGGCCGCCCAACAGATCATTTCGGTTTGAGTTTTTACATCGAGACATTCAAGGCGCGCATTTTTATTACGTAGCCACTCTTTTGCTGCATCAATGATGGCTTTTTCTTCAGGAGGAGTGAGTCGGTCCATGGCCGCTTCAATTTTCTCGGCGTCTTCAGCTCTTTGGCTAATGAGTTTACCTACGGCGCCTTGGCGTTCATAGGTGGCAATAAGAGCTCTATATTGTTCATCTTCAAGCCAGAGCATATCTGTTGAATATTTGTCTAGACCTCTATCAGACATGGCTTGAAACTTAGGAATATTTTTAACGAGGTGTCTCTTGCACTTTATATTTTTATCGCAACCTAATCGAAAACTTTCGCGATCCTTGTCGTTGAGCGCGTACCGGTTATGTGCCGCTTCCATAAAGTCAGCCGTGTGGTCTTGTGCCTTGCCGAGAAGTGCAGCTAGAGACGCGACCGTTTCGCCAGTGCCCTCCAGCCATCCATCCTTGCATGACTTAAATGATTGGAGCTCCTGGTACAAATAGTCTTCGCAAAATTGATCAGGAGAACATTTTTTTAGTGAATTTGTAAATTCAGGTTCTCTTTTTGTGAGCTCTTTGCAAAAGGGTAGATCCATCGTGGTTTTACAACTTTGAATTTCGAGTTGCAAAGCTTGAGGAAGATTTTGGATCGGACAAGAGGCCGATGGTCGCTCCGAAATACAAAGAGATTTAATTTTAATATTGTTTGAAATAGCTTTCGCAATGACGCTCGGATCAGCTGAGAGGGCCCGAACTTCAACTGCTAAGAAAGTGCAAAAAATATAAATAAAATGACGTAAGAGCAGCATGAAAGACTATCGGCCGAAGCTTGTCTCATTTTGAGTCTTGGCTTTAAAAAATCTCTAGTGTTCAAAGACTTATAAACTTGAGGGATCAAAGTCAGTAGACATAAAAAAACCCCACTCATTTTGGGAGTAGGGTCTTAAAAACTAAATTGCTAAAATAATTGGTGAGACTACCAACGATTGGTGCGTCCGCCGCCACCACCGCCGCCGCCGCCGCCACCGCCGAAGTCACGGCCGCCGCCGCCACCACCACGACCGCCGCCGCCTCCGCCGCCGCCGAATCCACGACCACCACCGCCGCCACCGCGACCAGTGTTTTCTTGTGGACGAGCTTCAGAAACTTTTAAGTTTCTGCCTTCGAATTCTTGTCCATCAAGTCCAGTTACTGCAGCAGCAGCTTCTTGATCAGATGACATTTCAACGAATGCAAAACCTTTGCTTCGTCCAGTTTCGCGATCAGTGATCACGCGAGCACTCTCAACAGTTCCAAATTCTTGGAAACGTGATGATAAAGACTCATCAGTTGTTTGGTAAGATAGGTTACCTACGTATAGTTTTCTGCCCATGAATTCCTCCTAGGGTCTAGTGGCCGCTTCGGAGATTGGACAAAAAAAAGCCAAAAACTCTTAACTCGGACCGGTTCTGTTTACAAGCCTAGCACACCAGGTCTAGAAAGCGAACCAAAATCCCAGAATGCGCCTAAAAAACCCCTAAAAAACCTCTAAGTACTTAATATAATTACGCTGAAAGGGCAGCCACTCGCACCTCTCCGGGGCTCGAGTTTGTAGTAAAAATTGCCGATTCTAAGCTTATGGCAGAAGATAAAATGTACCCCATTAGTTTAGAGCAATTTGTAGAAAAAAAGCGCTTTGACGTCGATGTCTTTATTCAACTGACGGCCGATAAATTTGTTCTGTTCGGCAGAGCTGGTCAGACTATGGAATCCGAGCATCTTGAAAAATATAAAAATAAGAACGTGCATTACTTTTTTATTCGAGCAAGCGATTTTGGACAGCTTGCGGATCAAGCGATCACCATCGCAGGAATCGCAATAGGACAAAAAAATGTCCTACCCTCTATCAAAATCGTAGCTCTTGAAAACGCATGTCGCTCAATGTTTCAAGAGGTGAGAGCAATCGGATTTGACGAACGTGCACTCAGCCATGCGGGTCTTGTGGCGCAGGCAACTTTAAGTCTTGTAGCGACCCATCCTAATCTCGCAAATCTTGTAGAGAAACTAGTTTCAAGTTCGGCGAGAGATGAACGTCACGCACTAATGGTCAGTGCCATCGCAAGTATGATGGGTGTAATGATGGGATGGGCGCGACCGGCGACTCTTGAGCGTCTTGCGCTTGGTGGATTGCTTCATGATATCGGTAAGCTTAATTTACCACCTGATATTTTTGCAAAACGTGCTGAGGATATGAATACTGACGAGAAAATTATTTACAAATCTCATTGTGAATTTGGCAGAGAAACTCTAGCTAAAATGCGTTTGGTTCCCGACGATGTTAGATTGATGGTATTTGAACATCACGAGTTTGCTGACGGCAGTGGGTTTCCTCGCGGAATTAAAGATTTATTTATTTCTCCTTACGGTCGAGTTTTAAGTCTGGCAAATGTATTTACTGAGGCCGTCTTGGGTCTTGGATCTGCAATAAGTAAAGACCATGTCAAACGGGCTCTTGAAAGTATCGAAAAAGATCAGCCTTATAAATTCAACAAAGATTGTATCAAAGCCTTACGCACTCTTGTTGGACGGGAGTGGAAAAAGGAAAGTGCATGAGTTTGGACTACTCCATATTTGATAGTCTACAAGACGGGGTCATCGTCGTTGATATCGAGTATGGGGTCTACTATGCAAACCAGGCTGCCTCAAGCTTACTGGATGTCTCCGTCAAAAGACTTAAAAATGGCAAGCCTTTGTCTAGCTTTGTCAGTTTCGAAAACCCGATTTTTCAAAGGAGTGATTTTCCGCAAGAAGGATTCAGTCCAATCCGGGAAATTGATTTTACGACTGCTTCACAAAAAATCGGCGCACTTCAAATGACTTTGCAGATTGATCCGCTGACGTCTCAGCTTGCTGACACTGAAAGGCGCTGGATTGTTTTTTTTCGGGACGTGAGTCTTGAAAAAACTCTTCATAAAAAATATATTGCAGAGCTCGATCAAAAAGAAAATGTGATCAATGACTTACGTAAAGCGCGCGGTCAACTTGAAGACTATTCTAAAAACCTTGAAGTGAAAGTTGAAGAACGCACCGCCGAACTTAAGAGCTCGAATCTGCTGTTATCAGCGGTCTTAGATAGTCTCGATCAGGGGATCGTCGTATTTGAGAAAAATGGACGCATTCTTCCGTACTACTCAA
>JAYUEB010000415.1:0-1554 GCA_043739525.1 Bdellovibrionales bacterium | reverse complement strand
AGAGAAAAAAGGTATTCAGCTCGATCTTGATATCGAAACACCTTTTCGTAAATCAGTGAGCCTTCATGTTTTACCAATTTCCTTAGATGCCGATCACGCAAGTCTTGCAGTCGGAATTGACATGGACAGCAAAGTGGCTCCAAAACAAAGGGCTCAGGAGCTAGGGGTCTGCCCGATTGCGTGTTCGCAGTATGACGTAGCCGTTGCTGTTAATCGGGATCTGTTGCAAGATCTCGCAGATCAAGCCTTTAAGATGAAAGTGCTCAGTGGGATATCGACCGCTCAAGGGACCATTTCTCTTACCGAAGCTCCACAAATCGAATATGCAAAGCCACAAGCGGATGGTGAAAATGCAGCCTTTGTAAAACTCAAACTTAAATTGCGCCCAGACCATTTACCAACTGGCGCAGGCTTTATCGTAAAAGGTGATGCGGCTATTAGTGTCAACGTCACGGCTAAAATTTCTCCAGATAAATCCGGAAAATCGGTTCGAGTTGAGGTACTTAAAATTGGTGCTGATCAAATGGCCGTCGAAGAAGGTAAGCTGAAAGGCGCTATGCACTTTCTCTCGAGTCTGACGCCCAAATTTGTTAAGATGGGTGTCCAAGATCTCGTTCTTAAAGTTCTCTCTCAAAAGTTGAAAGAAAAGACCATGCAGTTTACGCTTCCCGATACTTTAACTGAACTTCTTGGTCCATTAAAAATAGTCGGTCTTCATTTCGATGAAAATCAGAATCTCTATCTTCTGCTATCGGATGTGACAAAATAGGTCGCTCTTAGGCGCTTTGAATTGGCAACTTAGACCTCCGAGTCGTTATATAAAAATTAAAGAACCGATAATTACTGAGTTTTTGCGAAGTCTTACGTCGTATGAATTCGGCATAAAACTTGAATAAAAAACAATCTTTACGATTAGTGCGCTTCTTTAGAGGTATATGCTTTGAAAATTGAGTCCTTCGCTAATAAATTTGATCTTCGGCTTCGACTAAAGCGTGCCTTACTCAGCACTGCGATTTTGGCCAGTCTTGCTTTAAGTGCAACCGCGGTCGCAACTCAAATCAGTTGCGAAGATTTTATCAGCTTTGGTGAAACCCATGAGTCAAGTTCTGAAAATGTGACTATCCCCCGCGCGGAATACAATAGACTCCTCAGAGCTTTGCGCGACACGATTGGTGAAAAAATCCCAACTGTTTCGCGAGAGGAAAATCTCGCAACCATTTGGCGAAGCGAATGGAAGGCTAAATTGTCGAGCTCTCAGGCTGCGCAATATGGCAGAATGATGCTCGAGAACTACTTAAGTAAAAAAACTTTCGCTGAGCATTTTGTGAATTTGGATCCTGCTAGCCCTGATTTTCTTGCAGAAGCGGTACGGCGTTTATATGAACTGCGTAAATCGGGTCAATTGTTGCCTGAAGACTCAATACTCGCGCGAGACCCTCCGCCTCCTCGAGGTGTGAAGGATAAAACTTTTACTTATTACACAAAGGCGATGGGAAGTGGCGAGGGAAAGCATCAAATACGCGTTCGAACTTATTTGCGTCGTATCGTTGCCCC
>JAYUEB010000414.1:0-1554 GCA_043739525.1 Bdellovibrionales bacterium | reverse complement strand
CCGATTGATCCAGAGCTGCGTAACGCTTGCTTGAGTGGTCGTCGCTTTAGTCGAAATATTTATATCTTGAGTCTTATCGTTTTTCTGACAGGCGCTTTCTTCGCATATTTAGCGAATAAGTTTATTTTTTAAAATATAAACGAGAGGTTCACCCATTTTGCCCATAGAACGACTCCTTCTTTCGCCTTACGGCTTTGGTAAAAGGAGATCATTCATGGATCAAAATACAAATTACATTACATTTGAAATGAACATTAAACTTCAAATGAAGGATTATCGAATTGTCTTAGGTCTCAAAAAGACTTGGATCATTGCACTTACGGTTGGTATTATTCAAATAATTGCCTACGTTCTAAAACATCATTTTTGAGGGCGTTCGCCCTCGGAGGTTTTATCTCTGTAGGTGCGATAACTTTTTCGAATTTCATTTATACTATCGACGGCTTCTCGCAGCCGTCTAATCCCGATCGAACTTTCAATTCCCTCTTGAGCCTTGTCAAATTCCTTAACTAAAACAATTGCTTTTCTTTTTCCTGAAGGAGTTAGAGAAAGGACATAGCCTCTGGCGTCTGTGGAATGAATGCCCCTCTTAAGTAGTCCCTTTTTTTCAAGGTCTCGGATTGCGTGACTTAAAGTAGAGCGTTCGACTTGAAAGCTTTGGCTTAACTCAAAGGGCCTTACCTCACGATCCTCAAAAAATATTGCTGTCAAAATAAGTCCTTGAAGAAAATGAACGTCATGTTTGACAAGATTTTTTTGAAAATCCTCCACAACGTCTGATGCAGATAGATAAAATGAAAAGATAGGGCTTTGCGAAAGGAACTTTTTTATTTTCATAAGCAAAGTACTAGCAGAACATGTTGAATAGTTCAACTAGTGAACATGAAACATCACGAATAGCTATTGTCCCCTTATGTGATTTGCTTTCATATACAGGAATGAGAACCGAAATTAAAAAGCTATACTTTAGACCACTCATGATGTTGGTGAGGGAAGCGTCCTCCACACACGCCGAGTCTTTTTCAAAAAACGAGATTCAGGCATCATCTCTGTTATCTATTAAAACGGGTGGGTGCCCAGAGAACTGTTCATACTGCCCACAATCGGCACACTATAAAACTGGGGTTGAAAAACAGGGCTTACTTGCAAAAGACCAAGTATTGGCTGCTGCCCTAAAAGCTCGTATGTCCGGTGCTTCGCGGTTTTGTATGGGAGCTGCTTGGAGAGAAATCAAAGATGGACCCGCCTTTGACCATGTTCTCGATTTGGTTTCCTCTGTCCGTAGTTTGGGACTTGAAGTTTGCTGCACGCTTGGGATGCTGACTGAGACCCAAGCCATCAAGTTAAAAGAAGCGGGCCGTCATTTCTATAACCACAATTTAGATACGTCGCGCGAGTTTTACGAAAAGATTGTACAAACTCGAACCTATGATGATCGCCTTAAGACGATTGCAAATGTCAGACAGGCGGGAATCTCCGTATGCACAGGGGGAATTCTAGGCCTTGGAGAAAGTCATGACGACCGAATTGGACTCATCTCAGAACTCGTTAGCC
>JAYUEB010000413.1:0-4837 GCA_043739525.1 Bdellovibrionales bacterium | reverse complement strand
TCGTCTAAAAGCAAGATGGGATACTTTTGGTGAACCCTCTGATGATACACTATTTGAGCTATTTTTAAAGCTAATATCAAGGCTCTTTGTTGACCCTGTGAGCAGTAAAATCTTGTGTCATTTTTGTCGAAAAAAAATTTCAGATCATGCTTCTGTGGACCTACCAAAGAATGCCCTGCGCCGTACTCTCTGAGCTGCAATTCTGCCAATCTTGTTTGCATAAAAGCGAAGATTTTCTGTTCATCCCACTCGTTTGCAACCTCTCCAGAAATTAAATATTCAAAACTCACCAAAGCTCTGCTTTTTCCAAAAATAAATTCGACGGCGCTCTCAAAATCTGCCCAAATTCTCTTCAGAGCAATTAGCCTGAGTTGCGTCATATGAGTGGCGAGGATGAGGTATATTTGGTTCAAGCTCTCCAGCGTCAAACGGTGGTCTTCTCGTAAACCTGATTTTGAAATGTCTTTGAGTAAACGATTACGTGATCTGAGGGCCTTTGAAAACTCTGCCACCACTTTCGACTGACGTG
Organism: Bdellovibrionales bacterium; assembly: GCA_043739525.1. GTDB lineage: Bacteria > Bdellovibrionota > Bdellovibrionia > Bdellovibrionales > JAMPXM01 > JAYTQQ01. The sequence continues at coordinate 4,308 of JAYUEB010000413.1, read as the reverse complement.
GATCATGGCTCAGCACAAGTTCGTCGACGAGGTCTCGCCTTTGCTCAGCACTTTCTTTGATCACGCTGAGGCTTTCTGGCGAAAATAAGACGATCGGTATCAAGCTTTGCAGCTGACTCGGATAAACTTTTTTCTGATTGAGTGAAAATTCTTTCTTAGAGTTCTGAATTTGCGCGCGTACTTGGTATTCCAAATTGAGGTGTTGAAACAAGCCATTGATTCGCGAAGTTTCAGCATGAGGAACAGGCTCATTTTGGAATTGTATAAAGCTGGTCGTTTCAGTCGGCCGAAACGATCTTCCATGACTAAGAAAAAAAACGGCCTCAAGAAAATTTGTTTTTCCTTGGGCGTTTTCACCGATAAAATAATTTTTGTTAGGATTTAGTCTCAGCGTCTGCTGGGTTAAATTTCGAAAATGAAGAAGATCAATTTTATTAAGCTTCATTCATTTTTTTCGATTAAATTCTCATTGGCATAACAACGCAAGTATAGTTCGCGTCGTTGTGAGGTCTCATGAGGCCTGGCGAAAGTTGATCGTTGAGATTGATATCCACATTTTCGTCCTCAAAACTATTCAAGACGTCCAAAATGTATTTGGCATTAAAGCCAATTTTCATATCTTCGCCTTTGTAGTCGATTTCGATTTCTTCTTTTGCATCTCCAAGATCAGGATTGTTCGAAGAGATCTCAAGCAAACCTTTACTCAGAGCAAGGGTGACGCCTTTGTATTTTTGATTCGACAAAAGAGAAACGCGTTTCAAAGAAGATAATAAATTTTCACGATTCACTAAAACTTTTCGATTTAAATTTTGTGGAATGAGCATTTGATAGTTTGGATATTTACCTTCGATCAAACGGGTCATCAACACAGTTGAAGCCGAACGCACAATGAGTTGTGGTCCCTCGATCGCCATTTCGACTGGGCCCGTTGCTTCGTCCAAGAGTTTACGAATTTCAAACAAGCCTTTACGTGGAATAATGACGCCTTGATTGACTAAATTTTTACCAGCCTTCTCATCAATTTGTCTGCTGACAAGACTCAATCTGTGACCATCGGTCGCTACCATCTTGAAAGACTCCTTTCCTTCAAGAGAATATTTTTCAAAGTAAACGCCATTCAAGTGGTAACGAGTTTCATCATTCGAAACACTGTAAATTGTCTTTTCAATCATCTCTGAAAGAACTTTTGGATCCACTTTCATAAAATCTTTTGTGGAAAAGCTTGGGAATATTGGGTATTCGTCCGTGCTGATACCAACGATATTGAAAACTGATTTATTTTGTTTAATCTCAAGCCAGTTATTTTCTTTTTTTGTAATGAGAATACTACCGTCAGCAAATTCCTTGATGATATCAAAAAGATTTTTTGCACTCGCAGCTAATTGCCCCGCGCCTCCGTTGATGATCGGAGCCTCATCAGTGATGCTGACTTCAAGATCGGTTGCAAAAATTTTCAAAGTTTTATTTTCGACTTGCAAAAGAACATTGGCGAGAACAGGCATTGTGTTTCTTTTTTCTACAATGTTCTGTGCCCGAGCAAGTAATGAAACTAAATTTTTCTTCTCAATTTCTATAAACATATTTTTTTCCCTAATTTATTACTCTTTTATATAATTAAAAACTAGTAGTAGTAGTAGGTGTTGTTGATAGCGCGAAAACAAACCTAACTCATTAATTATTCAAGAAATTCTTTGTGGAAAAGCCCGCTCTCAAACGAGACTTTAAATCATCTCAAATGTGGAAAAGCAAGTTCCACATTTTCCTCCACGGCTTTTCCCACAGCTTTAATCACATAGCTAATTCACAGCCCTGTGATATTGTGGATTCTTGACTGCAACTCCTCGATATCTCTTTTTAATTCGATATCCTTATCTTGTTGATCTTTAATTCGACTAATAGCGTTGATGACGGTGGTGTGATCTTTGCCTCCGAAGCTTTCTCCGATATGAACTAAAGATTTATCCAAATTCTTTTTGATCAAATACATAGCAACCTGTCTTGCGGTCACAAAAGGCTTTGCACGGCTTTTTGATTTGAGGTCGACCAATTTAACCCGGAAGTGGTCAGAAACCATCTTTTGGATATCCTCGACCGAAAGAGTACTCACGCTATCATGTTGTACAAACATCTTTTTAGATTCTTCAAGATTGATCTCGAGACCTCTGAATTCAGTATACATCTTAACTTTATTCAAATTGCCTTCGAGTTCACGAATACTGCGCTTTGAAATTCGGGCAATATAATAGACGACCTCTTCAGAAAGTCTTAGCTTCATTTGCTCAGATTTATATCGAAGGATAGCCACACGAGTTTCAAGGTCAGGCATTTGGATATCCGCAATTAAACCCCATTCAAGGCGTGTGCGAATACGATCCTCAAGACCCACAATATCTTTTGGCATTCGGTCGCAAGTGACGACCACTTGTTTTCCCTTTTCAAAAAAGTCGTTCAATATGTTGAAGAATTCTTCTTGAACAAACTCCCCGCGTTTTAATTGATGGATATCATCGAGTAAAAGAATGTCACAGCGCTCGCGATAGCGAAGCTTAAACTTATCCATTTCCTTATGAGAAAGAGCGGCAAGAAGTTCGGTGATTAAACGATCTGTTGAGAGGCAAAACACTCTTAAATGAGGAGAGCTTTCTCGAATCCAATTACCAACAGCGTGAAGTAAATGCGTTTTACCCATTCCAGTTGGCCCTACTATAAAGAGAGGATTGTAACCTCTCGCACCCGGGTCTTTTGCAACTGTAAATGAAGCGGCATGGGCAAACTCATTGTTTCTTCCAACAACGAAATTATTAAAAGTATATTCAGGATAGAGAAAGCTTGCCTTAGTTGACTTATCTTCTGGCTGATAAGGCCGGCTTTCTGGCTGGCTTTGATTTTGGCTAAGTGCTTGTTGAAGAGCATGTGGGTTTTCAGGCTCCACGTGGATTTGCTGGTTAGTCACCACTAAATCAACCTCAAAAGGACTTGCATAAATTGAAGAAATTTCAGAGCAAATTCGATCAAATAGGTTTTCAGATATCCAATATTTATGGAGATCAGTCGGAACACCAAGATGAAATTTACGGCCCCGTGGGCTGTCTTCTACGCTCATGAGCTCGGTTGGTTCAAACCAAGTCTGCAATAATTTGTTGTCAGAGTTCTTAGACTTGAGCTTGGATTTGACGACGGTCCAAAACTCTTTAGTAGCAGTATCCATGAATTCCCCTCGAGTAACAGTACGACTAACCACATCGGCAGTTGAAAGGACACCTCTATATAAATCTGCGAAAGATATACTATAGATAGAGAAGCCCTTTTAAGCCGGCCCTACAAATTGGATCAAATTCCCCTGAGCGACCCCCAAAATCTGGAACTAAGGCTCTTTTGACCAAAAACTGAGCAAGGCACGTCATAACTTGTCTTGCTTTAGTTTTCAACATCTTGACGATTCTGCCGCAACGTGCTTTTATCCGTCCACCTGAAAAACCAAAAATTCAAGGTCGTATAAAAAAAGACGTATTTTTCACGTATTTGCAGAAGAGGTAGTATTATGAAAAGAACTTATCAACCAAGCCGACGCCGTCGCAAAGCAGTTCATGGTTTTCGCGCAAGAATGGCGACTAAAGATGGCCAAGAAGTCCTCAATCGCCGTCGTGCTAAAGGCCGTAAGCGTTTAGTGGTTGAAGTTGGCGGCAAGTAAGCCCCAGGCTAAAGCATTAGTTGTTCTAAAGAAGACAACTGACTTCCAAAAAATTCAAAAAAAAGGTCTGCGATACAAGCCTGTGTCGTGGCTGATCTTTAATTTTATCGAAAATGATCTCTCTCATTTTCGTTGCGGTTGGACTGTTTCTAGAAAAGTCGGTTCCGCAGTGATTCGAAACAAATTAAAACGCTGGTCGCGAGTTTGTCTTAGAAATGCTTTTAAACTCACGGAGCTCGCGGAGATCCCGGTCGATTTGAATTTGGTTTTTCTGCAAAGAGATGATGGTTTTTACCGGAATTTGAAGTATAGAGAGTTTGAATTTATTATGAATAAGGGAATCTCTCAAATTGAAAAGCGTCAAGGCAAATGAGAACCTTGCGAAATGTTAGAGAGTGAAAGCTTAAAGATGAAGACGAAAACAACACAAACAGATGGCGAAAATATTTTTAGCCCTACTTTAGATCGCCCAGATTTAAATCACCCAGATTTAAATCAACTGTTTCGATTTACTGCTTTGCTTTTTGTGCGCGCCTATCAAGCTCTACTCAGTCCTTTTTTAGGTGGAGCTTGCCGCTTTGAACCGACTTGTTCGCAATATGCTGTCGAAGTTCTTC
>JAYUEB010000412.1:0-4848 GCA_043739525.1 Bdellovibrionales bacterium | reverse complement strand
AAATTCATGTGGAAATTTAGAAGCAGCTGGTAAAGCAAATTTAAATAATTTAGTTTATTTTTTTAGTCCAGAAAATGAAAAACACGATAATAAAAGTGGGAAGCTTTTGACTTGCTTACGAGATGAGAAAAGGCTTGAGGCGGCTGCAAGGGACCTAAAATTGGCTCCTATAATGAGTGGTTCTGATCCAAGCGCTACTATAAAATCTGCGGCAGATGCTGTTATTGCCTCGTTAAACGCTGGGATAGCAAGGCAAACGGCAGGAAAGGCCAGTCCCCTTTCGATCGACTGTCAGCATCACAATGACCTTAATAATAAGAGCCCGGCGCAATTTGATTTAGCTACTAATAGAATTGTGTTCTTCTTGAGAGATCAACAAAATTCTGAGAATCAAGATCAGCTTTCGCCCGAAGTAAATGTTAATCGCACTTTCGTTCACGAATTTGTCCACATGTCGTTATCGCAACCAACGCTTTGTTCCCAGCCTGTTGATGACGCGCTTGCGGTTTTAATTTCTCAGACTTGTATCACCAATAATGTAGCAGAACTTGACGCTAAAGGATTCAACAGTGGAATAATCGTTGCAGACACGGTACTAACCCCAGCCACAAGTCTAGCTGGCACTGTCGCGGTTCAAAGGGAAACTGAAATTGCTATTACTCACACGGCAGAAAATATTCCGGCGCCTGAAGTCATTCCGCAACAATCAAATGAATATCTTCAGGAATTGCCTTCGGGCCCAACGCCTGGTCTTGAAGTTGCCGATGCCGTTCGAGGTGTCTATTTTGCGCCGTCGAATAATTTCGGCTCTGCAACTGATCGTATAGCAGCCATTGTATTGCCTCGTGCGGAAGCTCAGGCGGCCGGAGTAAGTGTCGCAACCAACTCTGTTGCGCCGATTCCTGCTATTTCTGCTTCTGCTCCAACTAGACAAATTGTTGAAGAAACTTTTACTGCCAATGCAGGCGGTGGTTACGTCGCACAAATGCTAACTGTAAAACCTAGCTCAAGCGTGACTCCTGCGCGAATTTTGGCTGATACAAAATCTACGGAAGTTGTTGTGGCTTCAAACGATATAGCTCTTGATTCGCGTGTCGCCAAAAAAGATTTGGCCGCGCGTGGAGTGCAATCTCGTTTGCCCGCAAGCGACTCAAGTCTTGCTGAAGCTTCCACGTTTTCAAGCTCTTCATCTTCAAGCTCGAGCAGGAGTTCGTCCGGTGGTCAGGTTCAGCAGCCAAGTGTTAAGAAAAACGATGTCCTCTTGTGCTCACAGGTCAGTGGAGTGAATTTTTGCAATCGACCGCTGTCAGGATCTGAATATAAAGTTTACTCTCGGAAAATTTCGAGCGACAAAAACTTTCGAGCAAGCCTTGAGAAAAATGGGATCATGATCTCGAACCTCAACGGGGTACTTGTTACCAAGCCCAAAGAGGTAAGTATGTTGTATCGTGATGTCGGCAAAGCGCTCGTCTACGGAAGCCGCAGGTGAAAAACATTTCGCTTAGAAATCTTCCTCTTGGGTTTAAAATCAGTTTCCTGGCAATAGTCACAACTTTGATCCTCATGGGCTTGGCTACCATCCTAATCAAATCCAAAAATTTAAATGAAAATCTTGTGTTTTTTAAAGCGTCTGCAGAGCAGTCACTTGATTCGATTCGACAAGATCTTCAGATCGCAAATTTGTCTGAAGCTTGCGAAATCATGAAGAAGGCCGGAGAAAGAAATTTAGTATCATTTTTTATTATTCAAATGGACGGCGTACCTGTTTGTTATGCTCCGGCTGGACAGCTAGAAGCATATCATCTCATATATACAAAATTTGATACAGTTGTACACGATCCAAAAGGCAACTATGACTATAAGACGACTAAACTTGGTAAGTTTATGGCGACCGTCGGTTGGCTGAATAATTCAGAGACAAATTACGTGCATTTTATGATTTATCAGATTCCGTCGTTGTTATTTGGCACTCTCCTGATCGTCTTGATCCTTTCGTATTTCGTTTTTCGAGAAACAAAGCCTATTAAGAAACTTTTGTCTGTTTTTAAAAAATCGGGGCGTGTGTCAGATCATCTTGGATCTACAAAGTCATCCGTGCTAGGCCCTGCGGCAGAAATTCAGCAATTATGGAAGTCAGCATATGAATTTGAAAAAACCACTGAGAAATTAAAGGACGAAGTTCGTTTTGTTTCTCAAGATGCGCAGAATTTTTTACGAAAAGAGATTGCTCAGCGAAACGAAAAAATTCCCTATAGTTTTTTTTCGAGCATGCTTCGATTTGATATGAACAATTACACTAAGACATTCGTTGAGGATCCAGAAGCGACTCAGGCTTTGATTTTGCGTTTGAGCATTGAGGCTGACGAACTCGTTCATCGCTATGGTGGGCTACACTATGGTTTTGGCGGTGACGAATTTATTGTTCTCTTTCGCGACGCTGATCCCGCAGATTCTCGAGCTCTTTCATTTGCATGCATGCGCGATATCTTTTTGAAGGTTGACGAGGTCTTTAGTGCGGCTCAAGGCTATCGAAAGGTGACTGTCAAAGCTTCAATTTGCCATAGCGAAAATGTTCTCTTTGAGCTTCCAAATGGATTATTCTTAAGAGGACTCAACCTAATATTGAGTCAGAGATATTTGACAACCGTCTCTGCCAAAGATGTAAATAAATTGATAGTGAACAAAGAGGATTTAAGTGTTCTCAATCCACTTGGAGAATTTTCGAAGTCTCAAGTTGCGAATCTTAAGGGATTGCAGGGGGACTTTGAGCTTTGTGAGCCAACCCAATTTGTAGATTTAAAAAGATTGATAGAAAGTCGAGATTTTACTCGGCTGACTTACTTCAGATCAGATTCTGACATATCATACTTGCTTTCATGTTTGTCGGGTTCAAATATGAATACAGAATTGAAAATGACTATTTTAAGTCATCTAAAAAATTTCGAAGTTTGTCGAGCTGGCGCAAATCTCGCGCAGGACTATATTGAATGCTTTCAGTTTTTGGATAAAGATCCGATTGAAAATAAAGTACTTCTTTCAAGTTTGCTTATTGCAGGCGAGAAACTCATCCCAAAACCACTTTGGAATCAAGAGATGAGCCAAGCGATCTTAAATGCCAACTGTAAGTCGGAGTCTCGTTGTAACAGCAGTATCTTGAGACTTCTTGCCGTAAAAGCTCCATTAAAAGAGTTTGATTTTTATACCGAAAGAGTTTTGGCCGAGGCACCGGGACCAGATTTTAGGTCTGTGGGTAATTTCTTAATCGCAAAGGCAAAAATTGGGCTGACAGACGAACTTTTACAAGAGTGCGTTCAGATGCTTAAATCTAAAAATGATCTTGAGATCGCAACTGGAATTTACGCCACCTCTAGAATTATTCAAACGCAAAAACAAATAGACCCTGTGGCACTTTCGCAATTTAATATCGTTGGTGATTTGATTTCTAAAATTCAAAATTTACAAGGTCACCGCGATTCGATGGTGAGTTCACGCGCGCTCATTGAGTATCGTGAGCTCACACAATTAGAAAGTATTTAGAATAGGAGAGCATATGTTTAAAATCCTAAGTTTGATTTTTGTTAGTGCATTACTAACTGCTGTGGCTCCGGCTCCAATTAGTGTCCCTCACTTGAATGTCGGTGAGTATGCGTTTTATAACGGATCTCAATACAAGATCTTTAAAATCATTGAAACTGAGGGTTTAAAATTGAGCTCGGACTGCAAAGTCAATACGGGAAAAATGAAGTGCCAGGCATATACAGCGTCAACGCGTTCGATGCCAGATGTTCAATTTTCAGATGCGAGAATTACTCCGGCATCTCAGCTTTGCTCGCAACTCAACGGAAAAAATTTTATAGCGTTTGGTTCTAAGAAAGAAGAGCTCAATTACTGTCAGTTTGCAGATGGCTCACTGGTAAATTCGTGGTCACTCTTCTATAAGTTTTTTCCCAAGAATACGATAAAATAATTTATTTAAGAGCACTCAAAGCTACGACTTCTTCCCATTTAGGAATCGATGCGCGCGCGATCTTGCGGTATGAGTGTTCGATGATTGCGTTTCCACTTGCGTATAGATGAATAATTCGAACTTTGTCGCCAGCTGAAAACTTCGCGGTAGCAGATTTTAAGACAATCACTTGGTCTTTTGCAAATTCACCTAAAGTATCAAGGTCTTTTTCAACACGACTGCTGGTCACGGTATAGTGCTCACGAACAGATTGTTGAAGAGTAGCTATGCCATATCCCTTTGGAGCTTTAATCCATTCCATCTCGTCACAGAACATATTGATGTCGTTGTTTACAAATACTGCGTCGACGGTACATTCAGCATGTAAAGAATTAACTGTATGAATGAGAACCGTGTCCCCATCTTTGATGCCATCGATTCGCTCTTCAGTGCTGGCCACGATCTGAGAGGCATCAAACTGAGTGACTCCGCCAGAGGCTTTGTAATAGAGGTAGGTTTTGCCATCGTCTACATAGCCGTCATATATTATATTGTCAGACTTTAATTCGTATTTACGAATCGTGTTGAAGAGCGCCCAAGATTGAGTGCTTAAAAGCAACAATGTAAGTGACATCATGAGGTTTCGTTTCATACCACAACTCCCTATTGAACGATTCAGACACTTCATCGCGAAATGGATTCCGTCCTGACGTAGCCTATGGGGGAGCTAGGGGAGGGTGACAGGTTGATTTTACAATAGGGGTGACAAAAAATGCTATGCGGATTTGTGATTGCTATCTGATTCGCGCTTTCTTCGTCTACGTTCAATTTTTCGCCTTTGTCTAGCGAATGTGAAAATCGCAAAATCGGAAATGAAGCGCAGGTAGTATTTGATTCCAACC
>JAYUEB010000411.1:0-1559 GCA_043739525.1 Bdellovibrionales bacterium | reverse complement strand
GTACGTCCAGTTTTAAAAAGTAAGTGACGAGTTGAAAATCAAAAAAATGGGGCTAAACAATCGTGATTTTTATCTAATTATAAATAGTCAGTTAACAGACGAAAGAACATCGGCACATGTCTCAGATGCATGACTGAAAGAAGAAAAAAAAATCATAAGTGCCGCAGTAGAGAAAAATATCGAATTTACTTTTTGCATCAAGACTCCATTTTGCTGTGCTCAAATTAAACCGCTGTGACCCTGACATTTGAATAGAATAAAAGCCAACAATTTTATGTTTATGGCCACTTACTGATATCGTTCCAAAGTTTGTGGGATTAATTTCCCTTTATTCAAGCAAGAACGGCGTTTCGAGGCTTTAGATAGCGAAAGCCATGCCGGTGTATAAATTGATTTAATGGGAGCAGGCAGAGAATAGAGTGTCGAAGCATCTCGTTTTAAGACGCTAAAAGTCACTGACTAGAAGTTCGACAGCGATTTTTTTTGATTTTATTCCGCCGTCAGTTTTTAATTTAAAGGCTTGTTCATGGCCTTCTTGTTTTTATTTTTCCCTTTGATGGGAGATATGGCAAGGAGGCCTTTTTTATGTCTAAGCTTTCACTTCACATTGGTTCCGAAATTTCTTTGAAAGATTTCTCGTTTTCCCAGCTGATCATAGAGACCAAAAGATTATTTGATACCGAAGGCATTCCTGGATTTATCAAAATGCTGGTGATGATTATTGAAAATAAGCTGATCAAAAGCGGCGTCGAATGTCCCCGCTGCCAGTCTGAAAAATCTCATTTTCATTCAAAACAGAGCCGGAAATTAAAGACCACGATTGGCGAGGTGAATTTATCTCTGAGCCGTCTGAAATGTGTTGCTTGCAAAAAAACCTTTACACCGTTTAATCAGCTGATGGATTTAAATCGTTATTCCAGAAAGAGCAGAGAATTTGAAAAACTGTCTCTAGAAACCGTGACGGATCAGAGCTTCCGTCGGAGCTCGAAGAATTTAAATGACACCTTGGGCTTTCCGACGAGCCACACAACGCTGCACCGCTGGTTTATGAATACCGACGCTGTGGATATGGATCAAAAGAAACGGGTCGATTTTTTAGTTGCCGATGGCACGGGGTTTAAAAAAGATTATGATGAAAACGATTCCAACCGAGGCGAAATCAGAATCGTGATTGGTTATAATAAAGATGGCACAGTTGTTCCGTTCGGAGCCTGGACCCGGGCTAATTGGAAAAACATTGGAAATCTTTTAAAAAGAAAAAATCACCCGAGTCCTGATAAAATCAAATTTAAACCGATTGCAAAGACGCTGATTACCGACGGAGAAGAAGAGCTCGTCAGGCATCTGCAGAAGCTCGCAAACAGCCATCAGCGCTGCTTATTCCATATGACCCATGAACTGACGCCGCTCTTGAGATACCAAGACATGGTGGGGAAAACTGAAGCGATCAAGATCTCAGATGAATTACATGATCTTTTATATATTGATTTACCAGATGCGGATGCTGATCCACTGAAGTCTTTGGAGGATAAATTAAAAATCGAAGTCCATCTGACAAA
>JAYUEB010000410.1:0-1566 GCA_043739525.1 Bdellovibrionales bacterium | reverse complement strand
CCGCCTTGAACCTCTGAGTCTTGCAGACCATCAGAAAGTCCACCAGCAAAGTTGAGTCCTATCGATGCCCCAAGTTTAATGGCCTCATTGCCAACTTGAGAGCCTTTTAGTCCAATAAGCTGATCGGCTTCGTCGAATGCCTCGGCCTGTATATTTTGAAATGAGCCATCTTGAAAAACGATTTGCTTGAATGTAATTTTCAATCTGTCCTCAAGCGATGAGCCAGTGCCCAGAAACAAAGTTCCAACATCTATTTTAGTTTCACCATTGCTTACGAGAGCCTCAAGGGTCTTGGCTCTAACGAGGCCATCAGTAGCACCAAAAACTAGAATCGCTTTAACACTTGAGCCCGGCGGGACTTTGACTTGCGTGGATCTCACTAAAAGAAGAGGACCTGAATACTTTCTCTCTGCCTTCGATTTTGCCTTCAATTGAGCTCCACCGCTTGCCATTTCTCCAACGCCTTTAAGTTTTATATCTGAAGTAGTGCCATCTACGCCGGGTAACTTAAGGTTTGAAGATTTTAATTTAGAAACATCTTCTTCAGGTGTGCCTTGAATAAGCATAAAAGTTGTTATCAACAGAAACCCGATGGCAACGGACCAAATGATTTCTTTGGTCTGTAAGCTTCTTTTGTTGCCATCTTGTTTATAGAAGACGTTCTTGGCCCACTGATTTTTAGTGCCGGGGTCAGAACTAAAAGTAACTGTTGCGTCCTCCTTCATTTAATTTTTACCTGAATAGTTGATTCAAAATCATCTCGAACGAGAATAATTTGATCTCCGCTATTTTCTGTAGCAACCAAATCAAAACTAAAACGGCGACCGTCGAGATAAACAAACATATTGGAATGTGATTTTGGACCAAGGCATGAAATCGCAATGTCATTTTCGACATACTCAAGACCAAATGCTCCTCGACTGCCTAAAATAACTTTGCTCGGTTTTGTCGGAAAACTCAGGATAGTTCCACGAGGAGAGACTTTAATTTTCGCAACCTCCTTGTTGTTGAGCTTAATGGTTCGGACTTCTTTGCTAAAGACATTGCTGTCGGCAAATAGGATCAATGCAAAAATTAAGATGAGACATACTTTTATAGTCTGAGCACTTATTTTAAACATCACTTTGATTCATCCTTTTTCTGAACGCTGATTTGACTCATGATCAGACCATAGGGATCAGCTTCAGTTCTGGTAGTGCTTTCAAGCTGAACACTTAATATGACGGGCACAATTGAGCGAACTGGACCCACGCCTACAATTCGGTCGCAAAACGCAAGAATATTTTGACCGTCGATCTTAATTGAATTCACGATCACTTTTTGAACAATATTTTTCAGCTGAAGCTCCTTTTGCTCAAGCTTTCTCGCTACATCTTCTTGCCCTGATAAATAATTCAAATTTATTGCGGCTCCGCCGTTAAAGCGCATAGGGAGCGCTTCGTTAAGAAAAGCCTCGATTTCAATTGGCGATCTATCGTTTGTTGTGGCAATTACCTGTTTTGACAGACATCCGCGCTCAATGACGATCGGGTTTTTAAGCGAAAGCTTTACGAGCATCATTGCAAA
>JAYUEB010000409.1:0-4890 GCA_043739525.1 Bdellovibrionales bacterium | reverse complement strand
TTCGAATCTTTTCATCTCAAATTACAGTTGGCCTGAAACAAGAAACTGATTCAAGTGGGAATCCTCTTGGTGAATGTGCTCAGTTTGGCACCTCTAATACTTGGGGACCCGTTCAAGTTGCGGATGTTGTGCTTTCAGGTGAACCCGCGGTGACAGTCCCGATTCAGGTGATTGATTCTACCTTTAAAACCGTTCCTTCTGGCTGTACTTCACCAGATACGAGCGTCGAAGAGGCGGGATACAACGGTATTCTCGGTGTTGGTTTACTCAAATACGATTGCGGATTGGATTGCGTGACAAGTACTGCTCCCGAAATTTATTTTTCGTGTGGAGTCGGTGCTTGTAATTCAACTTTAATTGCTCTTGATAAGCAGATTGTAAATCCCGTCTCTCAACTTCCGGTTGATAACAATGGTGTGATTCTAGAGCTTCCTGCCGTACCGGATAGTGGAAAGGCAAGCCTGATCGGAACACTGACATTAGGAATCGGTACAACGTCAAACAATGTCGCTTCAAATGTAAAAGTCTTTGCTGCAGATGGCGCCGGAGATTTTAAAACTCAGTTTCAAAATCATACCTATCAGAGTAGTTTTATTGATAGCGGTTCGAATGGTCTGTTTTTTCCGGAAACTTTAGATCTACCGCTCTGTAATGCATCGGTGACTGAGGCTGATTTTTACTGTCCTTCGAATACGCAAGCCTACACAGCCACTCAAATTGGTGCAGACAATGTAACAAAGGTGGACGTTCCATTTAACGTTGCTAACGCAAATTTCTTGTTAACGAGTTACGGTCCTGTTGTCGGAGCATTTAACAATCTCGGCGGCACTCAAACCGCCGCCTTTGATTGGGGATTGCCATTTTTCTTTGGCAAAAAAGTTTATGTCGGAATCGAAGGAGCAAGCTCAAGCCTCGCAACCGGTCCCTACTGGGCCTGGTAATACCAAAACTTATTTCTTTGCCTTAAGCTCCGTGATCAATGTCGCAACTTTTTGCGCATCGAGAGCTGGGTCCACATCTTTTTCGATCGCTCGAATGACCAGATTTGAATCGAGGACAAAGGTCCAGCGTTTTGACATTTTCAGCAAAGGCATCTTTGCCCCATATGAGTTGATGATTTTATCGTCTGGATCTGCGAGTAAAGTAAAAGCCAAGCTGTGCTTTTTGTGAAATTCTTTCTGATCTTCGACTGAATCCGCACTAATTCCATAAACTTCAGCGCCGAGGTCCTTAATTTTCTGAATATTGTCGCGAAAAGCACAGGCCTGTTTGGTGCAGCCCGGAGTTCCGGCCTTTGGATAAAAATAGAGAACTGTATAGTGGCCCTTCTGAGAGCTCAGGTCGAAATCTTTATTTTCTTGGGTCTTCGCTGAAAAATTTGGTGCTGGGTCTCCAATTTTTAAGTCCGCAGCAGAGGCGTTTGTCAGTGGCGCGAGAGTTAAGAGTACAAGTAATGCAAATTTTAGAAATTGAGATGGGGTCATTTCAAGCTCCTTCAATAATTATTGGAGTTTTAGGCTACTCTAGTTTGAGTTTTCAGCAACTGAAAAGATAGTTCGGTCCCTAAGTATTTTTCTAATGCCATTTTGACTGAGCGTTTAATGTTTCCTAAACAAAATTGGGGAGTCGTTATGCAAATTCGCCCTTGCCAAGTCTTTGAGTTGACCTTTCCTAGGAATGAAATAAAATGAGGCATTCGCTTATAATCTTTATCAGGCAGGGTCAACAGTGACACTTTCAGATGTCTCGATTAAAAAACCGGTTTTTGCATGGATGTTGATGGCAGGGCTTTTGGTTTTTGGAGCCATTTGCTATAAATCGATGGGCATCAGTCAGATGCCTGATGTCGACTTTCCTGTTGTTACGATCTCCGTCAGCTGGGCGGGAGCGTCTCCCGATGTTATGGAAACTGCGGTGTCTGATATTATCGAAAATGCCGTTATGAGCGTTGACGGAGTTCAGCTTGTTCAGTCTGTGTCGCAACAAGGTCTCACTCAAATTACAATTCAATTCATTCTTGAACAAGATATTAACGTTGCTCTTCAACAGGTGCAGACGAAGGTTTCTCAAGCACAAAAGAATTTACCTCAAACGATCGATCCTCCGGTTATTACAAAAACGAATCCGGGTGACCAACCCATTATTTGGACAGCAGTTTATAGCACGAAGTCGAATATTCGAGACCTTGCTTTGTTTATTCGTGATCATTTGAAAGATGCGATGACCACTGTGAATGGCGTGGGTGACGTGTCTTTAGGTGGATACGTTGATCCGCAAATGAGAATCTGGGCCGATAAATCTAAAATGGCGAAACAAGATATTACAGTTCTCGACATAATCGCAGCAGTAAACAATGAACATCAGTTAGCTCCAACAGGTTATCAGGATGATGGTCCAAGAGAATCTTACGTGCGAGTTCATTCAGAATTTGAGACGGCGGCTCAATGTCAAGATTTGGTGATCCCTGCGCGCTTAGGTATGCCTCTCTACAAGGTTATTAAAATTGGCCAAGTCGCGCGTTGTGAGGAGTCAACGGACGAAGTGAGAAGGATTTCTCGCTATATGGGAATACAGCCAACAATTGGTCTTGGAATTATTAAACAGCACGGAACAAATGCTGTTGCGATTGCCGACGCTGTAAAAAAGAAAATGGAAGCCTTGCGTGAAGTTTTGCCCAAGGGCATGGACATGGGAATCGTAACCGATACAACTCAGTTCATTAAAGATTCGGTGAACGACCTTTTGTTTACATTACTTTTATCGGTGATTTTGACTTCGATCGTTTGCTATTTATTTTTGGGTACTCTAAGTTCAGCGTTTAATGTGGTCTTGGCAATTCCGGTTTCATTGATCGGATCTTTTATCGTTCTCAAATTTGCCGGATTTACAATAAACAGTTTTACACTGATGGGATTGTCTCTTTCGATTGGTATCGTTGTGGATGATGCCATCATGGTCCTTGAAAACATCACCCGTCACGTCGAGATGGGTAAAAATAAAGTTTTAGCTGCACTCGTTGGAGCTCGTGAAATCACCGGTGCTGCAACAGCAGCATCTCTTGCAATCTTGGCGATTTTCGTTCCCGTTATTTTTATGAGTGGAATGGTGGGAAAGTTCTTTTTCCAATTTGGTGTTACCATTTCGGTAGCTGTCGCGATTTCTTTGCTTGAGGCTTTGACTCTGGCTCCGATGCGCTGCTCACAGTTTTTGAAATTGCGTTCTGATAACTTTATCACCAAACGAGTCAGCAATGGAATGGATTACCTTGCAGTTCAGTATAAAAAAGCGCTCGGGTTTTGTCTGAGATTCCGTTGGCCGGTTATTATTGTTTCGTTTGCTCTTTTTGGTTTGTCTCTCTTAACGATTAGTCATCTCAGGAAAGAATTTATTCCTCCTCAAGATCAAAGTCGTTTCTTAATTACGATTTACACAAAAATGGGATCTTCGATTCAATTAACCGATTCGGTGTTTAAAGATGCTGAAGTATTTTATAAATCGCGCCCTGAAGTACAGAGTTACTATGTTGCAGTGGGCGGATTCGGCGGCGGTCTCGTGAATCAAGGTATTACTTTTATCACCATGAAAGATATCGGGAAACGTCCAGTAGCGGCTCCGTTTAAAGAGCAGCCAACACAACAAGAGTTCATGCAGTATATGCGTGGCGAGCTTACTAAAATTAAAAACGTTCAACGCGTGGCGATTCTCGATCTTTCTCTGACAGGTTTTAGCGCTCAACGTGGGTATCCTGTTGAGTTTGAGGTCCAAGGACCTGATTGGCAAAAACTCTCAGAAGTCTCGCTTGCTATGAGAAAGAAAATGGTCGACAGCGGACTGATGGCAGAAGTTGATTCTGATTATAATCCGAACATGCCTGAAACAGAAGTGTATCCGGATCGAACAAAGGCTGCCCTAAGAGGTGTACCGGTTTCAAATATTTCAAGCACGATTTCAGCCCTCATAGGAGGCTTGAAGCTCCTTCCAAATAAATACACCGATTCGGCAGGGCATCGAGATGATATTCAAGTGAAGCTTGCCCCTGAAGAGAACAAGGGCCCAGAAGACTTAAAGGGTCTGTATGTTCGAAACGTGATGGGTTGGCAAGTTCCTTTGAGTGAGCTCACAAGCACTCAGCAGGGAAGTACACTCTTGACGATTACGAGATTTAATCGCGAGCGCGCGATTGGTATTTTTGGTAACCCTTCCCCAGGCCACTCTCAATCTGAAGCCATGGATTATGTGAAAGTCGCTGCAAAAGAAGTTTTGCCAGAAGGATATCACGCCGTTCTTTCAGGAAGTTCCCAAGCATTTGGTGAGTCGATGAGAAGTTTAGGCATTGCAATGATTCTCGGAATTTTTGTGGCTTATATGGTTCTAGCTTCACAGTTCAACAGTTTCTTACAGCCAGTTGTGATTTTGTTGGCTCTTCCTTTTAGTATTACGGGTGCATTACTCGCGATGGGTATGACCGATACTTCGCTCAATATTTATAGTTTAATCGGAATTTTACTTCTGATGGGAATTGTAAAGAAGAACTCGATACTTTTAGTGGAGTTCACCAATCACAAGCGAGAAGAAGGTCACGACGTCAATACGGCTTTGATAGAGGCATGTCCTGTCAGATTACGACCGATTTTAATGACTTCGTTTGCAACCATCGCGGGAGCATTGCCTGAGGCATTTGCTCGCGGTTCCGGTTCAGAGATTGTTCGTCCCATGGCGGTTGCAGTCGTCGGCGGAGTATTTGTGTCGACCTTTTTAACTTTATTTGTGGTTCCTTGCGCTTATAGTTTGTTTTCTAAATTAGAGAGTAAGACCCACGATGAAGAGCTTAAGACCTCTCTTCGAATTTTGGCGAAAGAAGAGCGAGATGCGATTCATCTTGAAGAGGCA
>JAYUEB010000408.1:0-14665 GCA_043739525.1 Bdellovibrionales bacterium | reverse complement strand
AAACCTTGAACCAAACTGATACGACGATAACCAATATATTGTTATAGAAATATATATATAATCGTAACCTATTGATATTACGTAATATATGTTAATACAGTGTTTACAAATAAAAAATATATTGCTACAGTAATGAAGAGACGGAGGTTTTTATGTCTGAGGTTTCTGGGCAAGCTAACATGGAATATTATCCATCTGGAATGATCAAATCATATGTGACAATGGTGCGCGAAGAATTTTTAATCAGCGGGCAATATGTGAAAGTGACTCAAGGATCAGAGATATTTTTTCATCAAAACGGAAGAGTGAAAAGCCTTCGTTTAGCAGCTAAGACCAAATTTAAAATTGGAAGGGCCAAGCTTGTGTTTTTTGAGAATGATAAAATAGATTTTTTAGAAAGCGGGCGTATCAAGGTAGACGCTTTGGTCGCGAAAAGAAGCTTAGCTCAAGACCCACTTTCGATTTTGGCAGCGAAGCTCCTCGATTTTTTTAAAAATCGTCTAAGTAAAAGTGAACATAGAAGACAAATCTTATGGGGTGGTCTCAGCTTAAAAAAGCGTACATCATAGTTGGACAGCTACAACTTGTAGGCGCCGCGAGCGACCACGTTTCTGAATGTAATTCCGTCTGGCGTCACAAATGTGTGAGATTTTCGAACTTGATAGATTCGGCGCTTTCGTTCACAATGGCGAAAACCCGGAGACTTTGATGAAATCATATAATGCACCCGATTTTTTTGACGTAGGCGCCCACTTATCAGAGGAAGAGCGCATGATTCGCGATTCAATGAGACAATTTGTTTCGAAAGAAATTGTTCCGATCATTGATGAGCATTTTATGAAAGATAGTTTTCCAAAACATCTTATTCCGATGCTTGCGGAAATGGGAACCTTTGGCTCCACTATTCAAGGGTACGGTTGCGCAGGTTTAAATTACACAAGTTACGGTATCATTATGCAAGAGCTTGAGCGCGGCGATAGCGGCCTCAGAAGCTTTGTAAGTGTGCAGGGTGCTTTATGTATGCATCCAATCAATGCTTTTGGATCAGAAGAGCACAAGAAAAAATATCTTCCGAAAATGGCTAAAGGTGAATTAATAGGATGCTTCGGTTTGACTGAGCCTGATTTTGGTTCCAACCCAGGTGGCATGATCACGACGGCTAAAAAAGATGGAAATCACTACGTCTTAAACGGCGCGAAGATGTGGATCACAAGTGGTGGAATCGCCGATCTTGCGATCGTATGGGCAAAAGTTCCAGATGATAATAATAAAATTCACGGTTTCATCGTTGATCGTGATTTAAAAGGTTTTAGTACCAGAGATATCCACAAAAAGTTTTCTCTTCGTGCTTCAATCACTTCAGAATTGATCTTTGAAGATTGCAGAGTGCCTGCTGCTAATATGTTAAATGTGACGGGACTCGGAGGTCCGTTCTCATGTCTTAATAATGCTCGTTACGGAATATCGTGGGGAGCACTTGGAGCTGCGCAAGGCTGTTATGATGAAGCTTTGAACTATGCAAAAACTCGCATTCAATTCGATAAACCAATTGCTAGTTTTCAGTTAGTGCAAGCGAAGCTCGTCGATATGTTTACTGAAATCACCAAGGGTCAATTGCTCGCGCTCCATCTTGGTCGCCTTAAAGACCAGAACAAGGCAACTCCTCAGCATATTTCAATGGTGAAGATGAATAACGTTTCTCAAGCTCTTCGTATCGCTCGCGTAGCGAGAGATATCTTAGGCGCCTCAGGAATCACTCATGAGTACCAAGCAGGTCGCCATATGATGAATCTTGAGAGCGTCAATACTTACGAGGGTACTGAAGATATTCATCGTTTGATTTTGGGTGAACACATTACTGGAATTCCAGCGTTTAAATAACAAGTGTTTTTAATATCGAAACGCGCGAAATTTTGAGCTCAACTTTTTTGTTTTCTAAAACAATATAGGGCCTTACCACCCTACAAAAATTGAAAAATTCACTGCGAGTTTTTGAAAAATAATTTTTTATTGGTCAACTCCAGCGATTTTTAATCCATCGAGAATCAGTATCCCAATAACTGCCGAGACAAGCTTTCAAAATCTGACCTCGCGCCCTAAAAAACACAATATGTTGAGTTCAGTGTTTCAAAATTAGTGAATTTTGTAGATGTCACGTTTTTAGGGGTGCAGAAATTTGATTTTGCGCATTTAAGGTGGGGGACCACGTTTATCTGTCTTAGCCTCTTGGAATTTGTGTGTCAGAAACTCATTCTGTAAACAAGGTCTTAATCGGGGCTAGCCGGTCTTCCAGGGTGCCATCACCAAGCTGACCGAAGTTGTTACTGCCCCAGCATTTTACTGAGCCATCGTTTATAAGCGCACAAGTATGGTCATAACCAACGGCGATTTTGGTTACGTTTGATAAATTCAAGACGGTTTGCACTGCCCCTAAAGAATTCTGAGTCGTTCCATTGCCAAGCTGACCCTTTAGATTGTAACCACCCCAACATTTAACCGTAGAGTCCACCATCAATACACAGGAGTGATGTGTTCCTAACTGGACCTCTTTAACACCGCTCAACACTATCTGCGAAAGATCATTATGAATTGCCTCGAAACGAGCTGGAGTGTCGAATTGCCCTTGAGATGATAGAAAATTAGCGATGGTCCAATCAATGTTATTACCCCAACAATAAAGTTGGCCTTCATCATTTACTGCACAGGCTCGGGCCTCTGCCAAAGCAAATTGCCTTACGTCGCCAGGGATAGTATCAATTATATTTCCATACCCATTACTCGATGCGGCTCCTAGGGGGGCGCTATAATTACCGACGCATGTCAATTTACCATAGACATTTGATGAACGATCATCTGTGGCTGCTCTTGCGCAATAATATGTAGAGGCTCCAACCAAATTGGTAATTTGTCCTTGAAGAAAGGTGTCTGGCTCATATGCCAACTTGTAAGGGGCATAGTTGTTTTTGCCTTCAGGATTAAATTCACCTACGAACTGCAGACTAGAATCGTTTGAATGAATTAAGAAATAGGTGGCATTTGCATCAATGGATTTCACGTTTAGGGCTTTTTCAATTTCAGTTGGAGTGCTGTAATTGAAAATACCACTTAAAAGTCCGAAGCATTTAATTTTATTGGTTGTTGTTACAGCACAAAAATAAGCTCCAGAGCCGGCAACAGACTTTACATTTCCAAAGTCTGAAATAGTTTTAGGCTTGAGAACTTTCTGTACTTTTCCAAAATCTATAAAGCCATCACTTCCATAGACGAATTCTGAGCCCCAGCACTTAAGCTTACCGGACTCCAGGACCGCACAAGTACGATTACCCATTGTAGAGATATCTACTACCTTTTCATTTGATATATTTGTAGGTACGCTTGAATTATCATTGTTGTAACTCCCTTGAGAACCATTACTTCCAGATACGGTATCGGTTGATTTTGAGCCTGAGCAGTTTTGAAAACCGATCGCTACTAAAATAAAAGAAAATAGAGTAAGAACTATTTTTTTTGCCGATTTCGCAAAATTGGTAATCATTTAATTTTCCTTCTGTAAATATCGCACTTAATATTTTCGGAAAGGTCCGATCGGTAATTGAATCTTTAGCTGCAAAAGGAAGTCCTGTTTCCATTTTGAGGAAAAATAATACGATAGCCTCATAGAGTCTCAATGTGAGATGTATATATTTGTAAGGTTGCTTAAGTGTTGATCGATTCAAACTGAGATTATTGAGGCGTCACTAGCTGCACAGCTCGTCCGCTAGGATTAAGTCAGAGGCCGGAATCCACTTAGAATCGCTTTTAATAGAATATGAGTGAAAACTAAAAATCTTTGGTTTTTGGTGTCGAATGAAGTCACTCCTTTCAAAGAATAAATACGATTGTATTTTGGCGAAAATAGCCAAAGACCAAAGACCAAAGACCAAAGACTCAGATTTTTACTACGATGATTCTGGCACGAGAATTCGAAATACTTTTTGTCTTGCTTTCACGCTCACGAGCGAACATAAAAATCCACTGAGACAAGTCTAAAAGCTGCGGAGTACGCAGCCCTCTTGACTAATTTAGGCTGATAACCAATCAGCAAAGCGGTATCGCTCGCTGTGTTCTTTGCAGTCATTACAAAATAGAGAAAATTTCGCAAGTGAATGAAACTTCTCTCTGCAAATCGTACAAGTTTTTGTATTGGACGTTTTGAATTTGTGAATATTCTCTGATTTTTTTGTCGTCTTCGAAAAGTGGTTAGCCTTAGATTGGTGCATGTGGACCCTCCTCCATGTGTTAGGTTTCATTTATCAAGATTGCATGGCAGAGGCCAAAGTTCGAAACGGGCTAAATACCTCAATTCTCTAGTGTGAAAAATAAGCTGCACAAGATTTAAGCCAATTTTCGGGGCAAAAAGGGACGTCTAGTCTCTTGATTGAAAGGGCCGAGCTTTTGCATTGCCTACAATTAAACTGGCGTGATTGCTAGTTTTGATTAATTAAATGACCGCGCCCGCGCGGCATGAAACCAAGGAGGTGTTGTCGTGGATTCCATTCAAAATATTGTTCGCCGTTGTCTAGATATTCAATCTCAAAGTATCTCACCTGTCGCTAGTGTGGAGCTCGCACTTGAAAAAATGGAAAAGTTCGATTCAGGTGCTTTGCTAGTTATGGATTTTTCTCATCTTGTTGGGATTTTTTCTGAACGCGACTACGCCCGAAAAATTTTGTTGAAGGGGAGATCATCTCTTACCACTCCCGTTTTTGAAGTCATGAGTACAAATTTAATTTCAGTTACTCCCGAATATCGCCTGACAGAATGTCTCGCGTTGATGTCAGGTTGCCACATTCGACATCTCCCAGTTGTTCATAATGAACAAGTCATTGCTTTGCTTGCAATAGAAGATGTCGCTTTTGCACTTATAGATAGTAATGAGTTTGTGATCGATGAACTCACAACTTATATTACGGGATCCCACGACTACAAAAATGAACCACCCAAACTTTCAAAAGTTTTCGAAACCTTCTCTCATTTCTAATCGGCTTTTCGCCTGGACATCGGGGCAGAAGTTCCTGAGTTCAAGTTTTGGCAGAATCTTTAAGTAGTTTAATTTTCTAAAATTTCGTTTGAAGTCAGGTTGGCTAGACGTTTGCTACTAGAGAAAGACGTAGCGAAAGAAAGAAGATTAACTAACCAACCCAAGGAGAACGAATATGATCAATCAAGATCAAAAAAACCAAAAAAATGCGATGGATAAAAAAACTCAACCAGCAACTGATACGACTTCACAAAAAGCTGGTAATCGTGATGGAAATTTTGCAAATCGCGGAGCTCAAGGTGTCGATCCTAAAACTAAAAGTGATCAAAGCCGCACAGACGTGAATCAAAAACCACAAACAGATAAACAACAAAAAGATCAGGGCAGCGGAATGAACTCAACAGCGAAACGCACATAAGTATTAATTTATTTTTTGAGCCGACTAAGATGCAGCCACTCTTATCTTAAGTTTCAAACACAGGATAGAGGACACATTTTAGACGTGCTCAAAATTTTTTTCAAATAGGAGCAAACAGGTTATGAAAACCAAAATGTTTTTTTCAGTATTAATGACGATCTTTACTTCTGCGTATGCATTTGCAGAAACCCGTCCCCAGCTTCTTGAAAGAGCTGCGACGGCCTCAAGTGTTTTACAACAAGTGGTCACAATACCAGATAAAGGTATTCCACGCAGTCTGTTGAGCAGAGCGACTTGTGTCGCAACAATTCCAAACGTTTTGAGCGGAGGTATTGTTTTTGGTGCTCGTTACGGTAAGGGGCTAGTCTCTTGTCGAATCGATGCTAATCACTGGAGCCATCCATCATTTGTTACAATTGCCGGCGGAAGCTGGGGCTTACAATTTGGTATTGAATCAACCGACGTTGTTTTAGTATTCGTTAATGCGAATGCGATCGAACGTCTTTCACATGACAACTTTACAATTGGCGGAGATGTTTCTGTAGCTGCGGGACCACTCGGACGAGATGCAAAAGCTGAAACCGATTATAAATTAGGAAGTGAGATCTACAGTTACTCTCGAAGTCGTGGCCTGTTTGCGGGACTTACTTTCTCGGGTAGTGCATTGACTATCGACCACGATGATAACGCGATGGTTTACGGTCGTGCTGAAACAGCTCGTGCTTTGTTAACTGCTCGTGCAACTGGTGCGGCGAACGGTCCTGATGTTTATGCTCATGCCTTAATGAATTACGCTAAATAAATTTATGGAAGGGTCCAACAGATGAACTCTGTTGGCCCACTTTTAAATAGAAAGAAATTTATGGAAAACGAAATTTCAAAAGATCAAGAAAAGATCAATGCCACCGAAGATTCAAAGGCCGCTGGAATTTTATCTGCCGGAGAAAAGATCGAAGAAAAAATTCCCGAGAGCCAGGGTGATCTTGCGGACCGCGCCGGTGACGAGATTGAAAGCGATATCCGATGGAGAGTCGAACGCATTCGCCTCGCAAGTCGCGAAGACGAATCTAAAAGATTCTCAATGAATCACTAAATTTACAGTTTGCGCTCAAGTAAAATCTTACGAGCGCTGACGTATTTATCTGGCTCAACATATAGCCGTTCAATACGACGGGTCTCTTCATATTTTTGAAAGATCTCAGTACACTGCTCGATCGGAATTGGCTTTCCTAAAAAATCGAGATGATCAACAACATAAATCGTCGAAGATTTTTCAAGTGGATGAGGCGAATGATATTTCGAAAGTCTCGCTCGCGAGCTTGCATAAATCACATCTATACCCTCAGACATTAACACACGCTTCATTTCTTCAGGTCTTTGAGTCTCTTCAACGGAGTGAAGTTCAAAAAGCATTTTATAAGGGCGACGTTCGGTAATTTGGCGTGCCCAAGGATTATCAACTTGAGCGAGATGTTCATAAAGAGAATAGTCCGTAAACTTCACATAATCTTCAATATCAGATGGTAAAAAATATTTACAATCAGGCGAAGTTAAATAGCGCGTGAGCATTTCTTCGTAAATGATACTTTTGTGATGAAAGTAAACCATCAAATACATGTGATGACGAGAAAGTAAAAAATCGTCAAATGTATAAAGAGCTCGGCGATCAAGAGCGAGATAAACTTTTGAATCCTTCACGTGATAGCTTAAATTTCCAAGTAGCCAAGTGAGTTCGAATTTTCCATATGAAGTTCCACAGAAATAGGCGTCGCGCTCTAAGTAATCCATGCGGTCGACATCAAGCTCGGAGCTGACGATTTGACTTAAGATCGGTCGAAAATCGAGACTGGCATCGATAAAAAAATCATCTTTTGAAGGAAGACTTCGATCAATCAAACACGCGACGTAATAAGGATCAATGTCCGGAAATTGTTCACGTAGAATTTTTGTGAGACTTGAATCCGTCAAAAGTTTAATCGAGTAATCTTCGTGTGAGGCTTTTTCGTTTTCGTCATATGGGTGTTTACGGTTTTTATAGACACCAACTTTTAAAGCCTTCACAGAAGGCATGACCTCTTCGGTTGTATGGCTGAGTGGGCCGTGACCAATGTCATGCAAGAGGGCACCTAATCGCAAACATTGTTTTAAGCGCGCACGTACGTCTAATTTTGAAAAATGAAAGTCTTTGAAAATCGACTCAAAAGCTTTGCCGCTGAGGTGCAAAACTCCGAGTGAGTGAAGATAGCGATTGTGAGTGGCTCCCGGAAAGGCAAACTCCGCAAAACCCAGTTGCTTAATAAGGCGTAGGCGCTGAAATGCCGCACTATCGAGAACCGGAATTTCGCGTTCATCGATTTCGAGGCTTTCATGAAGAGGGTCTTTGATATCCATAAATTCTCCGGTTCGTCCGTGTTTTAGTCGAGGTCGGCGGCGGAGGCAATGTGCTTTATCACTGTTGCCCATTCATCAGGCAGTGCGGCGATCGCAAATGATCTCGAAAAAGCTCGCTCGGGACTTGAGAAAGCGGCCGAGTCTCGATATGTTGTGGGTCGGAGGGGGCCTATGAAAGCTTATTCTGATCTCGTTCAAAAAATCATGAGTGAAGGTGATGAAAAATCGGATCGTACCGGTACCGGAACCTTAAGTTTATTTGGTCATCAGATGCGATTCAATTTAGCTGATGGCTTTCCGCTTTTGACGACTAAAAAAGTTCACTTAAGATCAATCATCGTTGAGCTTCTTTGGTTTTTAAAAGGTGATACCAACATTCAATTTTTAAAAGATCACAAAGTTTCGATTTGGGATGAGTGGGCAGATGCTGAAGGTAATTTGGGCCCTGTCTATGGAGAGCAATGGCGCTCATGGAAAGCTTCTGACGGAACTCAAATCGATCAAATTGCGAATGTCATAAACGAAATTCAAAATAATCCAGATTCGCGCAGACTCTTAGTGGTCGCTTTTAATCCAGGTGAAATTCAAAAAATGGCTCTTCCACCTTGCCATGCCTTTTTTCAGTTCTACGTTTCAAACGGCAAACTTTCTTGTCAGCTCTATCAAAGATCTGCGGATGTTTTCTTGGGTGTTCCCTTTAATATTGCGAGCTACGCGCTTCTCACAATGATGGTGGCACAAGTGACAGGTCTTAAAGCGGGCGAATTTATTCACACGCTTGGGGATGCTCATCTTTATAAAAATCATCTGGAGCAGTCAAAGTTACTTCTTACGAGAGAAGAGCGAGCACTTCCGACAATGAAAATCAATCCTGATGTTAAATCTATTTTTGATTTTAAACTCGAAGATTTCACTCTTGAAAACTACAATCCTCATCCGGCCATTCGCGCAGAAGTGGCTGTATGATTATTTCTTCGATTGCGGCCAGCGCTTCCAACCGAGTGATCGGTAAAAGTGGCGGACTCCCTTGGAATATTCCCGAGGACATGGAATATTTTAAAGCGAAAACAAAAGGCCACATCATCATCATGGGACGAAAAACTTTTGAATCCTTTGGTGGAAAGCTTTTGCCTAATCGCCTGCACGTGATTCTCACGCATCAAAAAGATTTTTCATTTCCAGGCACCTATGTTTTTCATGAGCCGAGACAAGCTTTGAGATTTTGTTCGGCACGCGTGAGCGGCTGGAATGATGAAGTTTTTTGTATTGGTGGAGCTGAAATTTACGGATTACTTCTGCCTTATACAAATCGCATTTACTTGACTGAGATCGATGAGGCCTTTGAAGGCGATACTTATTTCCCAGAATTCGACAAAAATGAATTTCGAGAAGTGAGTCGTGAAAAACGTCCTGGACCTCCATCGTTTTCTTATGTCATTTATGAAAAAGGGAATAAGGCATGAAATTAATTTTAGTCGCGGTTCTTTTGTTCGCTTCGCCTTTTGTGGGGCATTACTCATTTGCTGATGAGGATTCTGCAAACTCGGCACGAAGTTCTGAGAACTCTCCCGTTATTCCTGCCGCTGAAGGCGAGGGCGAACTGACTCTGGACAATGAGTCAGGCGCTTCGACTAAAAATCCTAAAACGCTCAGACAGCAATTGGATACTGTTTGTAAAGCCAATGGCGATCCTGCAGCTTGTGAGAGTAAAAAGCCAATTGCAAAAAAGACCGATAAGAAAAAGCCACCGGTTAAAAAAGCGAAGCCAAAAAAGAAAACTGAAGACGACGAATAGTTTCGCTCTTTCATGTATCCATTTCTAGCAGGCATATTTTTTCTTACGATAGCTCTCAGCCTTTTACTGATAATAGGATTTTTATCTAAACCCCTTTTTTGGCGCCGTTATATTCGTCGAATTAAAGCTTTTTGTATTGCCTGGTATGTCCCGTACTTTATTTTTATTTTATTTTTCACCGGGCCAGTAGATTTACATCAATACCCACCAAATCAAACCTCTCCATACAAGCTACCATGGAAGGCAGGTGTGACACGTTTTGTTGCGCAAGGAAACAGAAGTTTCACGAGCCATCGTGGATTTCACCTCTATGCTTGGGACTTTGTTATGCCAATCGGCACCGAAATTTTAGCCGCACGAAAGGGAATTGTCGTTCAAGCCGAAGATGGTTTCGACGGAATTGGACTAAATTCCAATGTTGTCGCTATTAAACATGAAGATGGTCAGACATCACATTATGCTCATATTCAACATGGCGGAGCATTGGTGAAAATGGGAGAAATTGTCAAGCAAGGTCAGCCCATAGCTTTAAGTGGTATGGTGGGGCAGGCGCCGGGACCTCATTTGCATTTTTTAATCGTAAATAAAGATGGAACTGCTTCGATTCCGATTTCGTTTTATGACGTACCTGATGGAGTTCCTCTCGCCGGTCACTTTTATACTTCCGGTAATTTTGCTAATTGAGTACAAAATTAAACTAGGACTTAATTATTTTTTCGAACAATTTTTATCGAGTTCAATTGTGAGATCTTTTCTAAACTCTTCTTTATCATTTCCGTTAAACGCCATCGTATGGCCCGAGCCAGGCACGACGAAGAATTTTTTTGGCTCCCCGGCAGCGGTGAAAACATCTTGGCCACTTTGAAAATCAACGACCGGATCTTCTTTGCCGTGAAAAACCAAAAATGGAATATTCGTAATTTCGCCGATATGATCTTCAGCAGACACCGAATCAGAAACCAATAAATAGCTGAGTCCTTGAAATGGCCAAGTGAGCCAATGTCTCGCTAAAACTCTTTGGGCCACTTTGCGATAAGATTTGAAGGTGCTGTCAACCGCGATCAAACATGGAGTTATCAGGCCCTTGTTTTTTGTAGCCGTATACATCGCGATATTCCCGCCAAGACTTTGTCCAAAAATGACGAGAGGTACTTGTGGATTTTGCTTCACGAGCCATTCAAGAGCCTTGGTTCCTGAATCGATTGTGCTCAACTGATCGGGGCTTCCTTCGCTTTCGCCATAGCCAGGATAATCAAAAATAAAGAAATCGTAGTTTTCTTTTAAGATCCAGTAGAGCGAAAAAAAATGTGCGGTTCGATTTTGCGCGTTTCCGTGGAAAAACAAAATTTTGGCCTTCGGATGATCTGATGCTTTAAAGTACCACCCAAAAAATTTTTTATCATCGGAGGTTTTAAGTTCGACTTGTTGTGGCTGAACATCGAGCTTTTTAACATCCACGTACAGTTGGGCATCTGGATGGTAAAAAAGCCCACCGCACCCCGACAGAAGAAGGAGTGGAATGATCAATACAAATGTGAATTTTAGCATAAGTTTGACTCTCGTTTATAAGGCTTGCGCTCGTCTCCATTTTTCAACATAATATTCTTATATTTTAATCTGACAAGTTGTTAGATTTCATCCAAAGGAGATATTGTGAAATTAGTCATCATGGTTTTAGCGACTCTAGGTTTAGTAGCAAATGCAAACGCAAAGGGCGCTCCAATGAGCAGCGGTTCGGGTTCATACGGTGTTGCGGGTTGCGGTCTGGGTTCTTTGGCTTTCGGAAATCAACCAGGCTTCATGCAGGTTTTTGCAGCTACTTTGAATAGCACAGGCGTTCAAACTTTCGGTATCACGACAGGAACTTCTAATTGCGGCGCTGGCGTATTCGCAAAAGAAGAAATCAACACATTCATTCAATCAAACTCAGTTGCACTTGAGAACGACATCGTTCGTGGCCAAGGCGAAACATTGAGCACACTTAATAACATGCTCGGTTGCGATGCTCAGTTCAATGCGACACTTCAGAAAAATTACAAAAACCTCTACGGTACTGGTCTTAACGGGACTGAAGTTTCTGATAAAATCGTTGCATTGTCACAATCTTGCCACGGCTAAGATTTTTCTTATTTCATTTCTTAGTAAGCCTCACGACTGTGGGGCTTTCTTTTTTTGCGAAAGCCTCAACTCAAGAGATACTTTCTCGCGCGCAAGTCGAACACTGGCATGAAGATGTTCAATGGCTCAGGCTTTTACAGTATCAGCCTCGTTTTTTTGGGGGGCTTAAGAGCGAAGCGGGTTCTGATAAATTTTTTCTTCATCCCCAAGGCGCAACTCACCCAGACCTTGAGCTACAAGCGACAATTGAAAGTCTTTTAGAAAATAAACGTCTGATTCAGTCCAGAGATGCCAAATTTAATGAACCTGTTGCTTGTGTTTTTCCGGCAAGGCGACTTTGGCTTGAAAAGAAAATAGCAGCGAAACTTCCGAAAGTGAGCTGCGAGCGCTTTGATCGATTCAAAGACATTTTAAAGGCTCAGTCCCTAACGTATGTTTTTTCGTCTTATTATCTCAACAATCCAGCTTCGGGTTTTGGTCATGCTTTTTTACGTGTGAATAAAGCTCCTTCTGCTAAAGATGGCGAGCGCTATGAGTTAGCCGACTACGGAATTGGATATGCGGCGCTTCAAGTTTCAGACAATCCTTTAGTCTATTCTCTGTTAGGTATTTCGGGATTTATGCCTGGAGCTTTTGATGTGAATCCCTACTATTTCAAAGTACGAGAGTACAACGATTTCGAATCGCGTGATCTTTGGGAGTACGATCTCAATTTTACTCCTCAAGAAGTCGAGTTCATTATCGCATACATCTGGGAGCTCTCAGATGTGAATTTTGATTACCATTATTTCTCTCAGAATTGTTCGTATCGCATTCTTTCGGTATTGGAGACAGCAAGGGCCGACCTTCATTTGATTGATGAGCTGAAGTGGCAAGTGATGCCGGCGGATACGGTGCAGACTGTGTATCGGGCTCCAGGTTTAGTGACTCATATTCATTTTCGTCCTTCAGTACGTGCAACTTTTTTAAATCGCGTTCTCAAGCTCTCTCAAGACTCAAAACAGAAAATAAATACTTTTGCGAAAGATGAATCGCTTGCTCCTCTGAAAGACAAAGAGACACTTGATGCGGCGATGGATTACCTCGACTACCGCTACCCAAGTGACATTCTCAAGAAAACTGGGAAGTATTCATTAAAAAAAGAAGTGCTCATGGCCCGGGCTGAGGTCGGGGGAGTTTCAGAATCTTTGCCGATGACTATACCTTGGTCAGAGGCTCCTCATGATGCCGAAGGCTCAAGACGCTTAGGTCTAGGATACCGTCATTGGCAAAATGATGGAGAGGCTTCTCTTATAAGTGCAAAGTTATCTCTTCATGATTTGCTGGATCCTAAGATCGGTTACCCATCAGGTGCACAAATAACGATGGGCGACTTTGCCTTTGGTTGGAATAAAAAATTTCTTTCAATAGAGAAGTTCACTGTCTTCGAGGTTGTCTCGCTCGCACCATTAGATGAGTTTTCAAAAAATCTTTCATGGCGTCTTAAAATCTCAAATGACAGAGGCTACGAAAACAATTGTGCAGGTCTTTGTCACTGGTCCGAAATCAGTGGTGGAGTCGGTCTCACCAAAACTTGGTTCGAATCTTTAGATGCAGGTATTTGGTTACGCTTGGGAGCTCAATACAATCCTGACTTCTCAGCAGCAGCTCTACGAGCGGGTGCTGGCCCTGCAGCAATGCTGAGATGGAATCGCGGAATCTTCTCTTTATTAGGAGAGAGCTACTATCGCTATGATTACAAAGGAGCCGCCTCTGAGTTTCGTGAAAACTCTTTGAGTGCCCAGCTGACTCCAGAGAAATCATGGGCAGTACGAGCGGGAGTTCAGGCTAATCATATGCTTTCGATATTTGATACTCAGTTTTTCTACTATTATTAGAGAAATTCAGGCAGCAGTCCGCTATCTTCGGTTTGCCAGTCGCAGTTTCTGTTAGCGGTTAACAGCGTGCATGTCCCTGACTTCCGTGTTCGTAACCTTGGTATGCTGTGCCGACGTCTCCTCTAGGGAAACCCGCAGTAGTAGCAGGTTCCAGGGTCAGGCAAACTGATATCCGATATCTGCGACGGCGACTGGCAGACTGCAAACCGCTACGGCTGCCTGCGATTGTTCCTTCACTTAAGGCTAGTTCTTCTCACAATGAGAAAATAAATCTCAAGTCTCACAATGAGCCGCCGAATAGCTTTATGAAAGTAAGGCTACACCCATTGAGCTTAGTATGAGCTCCCAATCACATCTGAACAATGTGATTTGTCTTCAAGGAGGAGGATTGTATGGGTTTACGAATTAATACAAACACGGCTTCGATTAACGCCCAAAGAAATTTGGTCGGCACGAAGATGGGTTTGGATAAAAGTTTAGAGAAGTTATCTTCAGGTTATCGGATCAATAGAGCCGGTGACGACGCTGCGGGATTAGCGATCTCTGAAAACTTAAGAGCCCAAACACGGGGTCTCAAACAAGCATCACGAAATGCTCAAGACGGTGTCTCGCTCGTGCAAGTCGCGGAAGGCGGATTGAACGAAACGAGTACGATTCTGATCAGACTCAGAGAGCTAGCTGTCCAAGCAGCTTCTGATACGATCGGACCTGTTGAGAGACAGTTTCTGAATGTGGAGTATGATCAGCTCGTATCCGAGATTGATCGAATCTCTGCAGGTACCGAATTTAACGGAACACCACTCTTGAGTGGTACCGGTTCAATTCTCGACTTTCAAGTCGGTATCAGAAACGATCCAAATATTGATAGATTATCTTTTGATGCCTCGAAAGCAGATTCAAACTCTGCCGCACTTGGAGTGAACCTCACAAGTGTCGCCGATAAAGCGTCAGCACAGAATAGTTTAGCAGCCATCGATTCTGCTCTTGTGAGCGTGAGTGCAATGCGAGCTGACTTTGGAGCGATCCAAAACAGATTGCAATCAACA
>JAYUEB010000407.1:0-1578 GCA_043739525.1 Bdellovibrionales bacterium | reverse complement strand
CTTTTTCGACCTCCGAAAGATCATGGCTTTTTGGAACTCTACTCGCAACCTGTTGAGACTGTTTTCTGATTTGGTCTCGCTGTTGAATATAATAATTTTTAAGTTTGAAACTTCCGGAACGTTCAATCTGCAGAAGCACGAGAAGATACTGAGTCTCGGGCGTAGACATTCCGAGAAACTCACAAACCGAATAAATTTGCTCTTCTGAAAAATCTCGTGAGCCCGAAAGAATTTGGGAAATGAGAGTCGGGTTGACACCTAGATATTCGGCGATTTTTTTAAAGGCTCCTCGTGAGCCCTTGCTGCGAATATAGAGTTTGATGGCCTCTTTATACGAATCCTGCTCAAAGATATTCATATATAAGATATCGGCACTTTAGCTCTAAAAAATAACAAATTTGTAATCAAAATCCTTATTAAGTTACTAAATACATATCGACTAGGCGCGTTGAGTCATGTAATTTAAGTGAAGTTTTTGCATCCCATACACTTTTTAAAAATAGGAGCTTATATGAAACGCCTTTTAATCCTCGCTTTGCTTTTTTTACCCCATTTGTCTCATGCAGACGATGCCCTCCATCACTTTCTTTTTAGCAGTATTCCGGATTACTTTGCCGGTGTGAAAAAACATCCTATTGCAGTGGGAGGGATCGAAGTCATTAACGGAGAAACCTTTGCTTGTGTCAGCGATTGGCCTCGCGAGCAATCAGAGATGAAGACTGGTGTTCACTACATGATTCCGAATTCAGCAGAAGCAATGGCTGGCCCCAAAGACCTCGTTTTTTGCGGTAGTTCATCGGACGTGGCGCAAGTGCAACAAAGAGAAAAGCAACTAGCTGCGGCTCAAGAGAGCGAAGTTTATCCACTCGAGTACAAGCAGTATAAGACTTGCTTTGTCGGAAAGGTTGATAGGACCTCGCTTTCTGCGGGAAGTGCCGCCCTTTATATGAATCAAAAAGTGTCAGGTAGGACGTCAATAATCAAAATCATTTCTGACAAGGGCTGGAATACACGATCGAGCTTTGCCGAAACACTTCAACAAGTCATGAATTATTGTCTTGATAGAGACGCCCACAATTTGTGTGTGTGTGAACAAAATATTCGAACTTATGAAAATTTGTTGGATGGCACATCTTATCGGTAAATTCAAAAATCGAAGAAAATTGGCATAAAAGTGGGAAGGCATCACGAGTGGATCCGTTAGCCTTCCTGCGCTCCGAAAAAGACTGATTTTGAAGCTGCAGGATCAACTTCCTGCGTATTTTAGGACGAGGAAGACGCTTTTGGGAAGCTGTCTAGCGAGTCAGTAAAATCGCGTCCAAACGACGCTTCAGAGAACGCGCACTTCATATACACAATTTTGTTTATTCGAAATTTTTCGAGAGCTTGCGCGACTTTTACGAGCTTCGTAACCACTCTGAATTGTTCTGGAGATAAAAAAATTCGTCTGAAAAATTGCCGCAGCACCCTGCGCATAACACTTAAATCGCGAGCGGGTTTCTCGATCGAAATCGAGGTATTGGATAGCAGAGGGTGCTCGGCGAACTGTCTGGTATCGCAAGGACATATCTGGCGCGC
>JAYUEB010000406.1:0-4902 GCA_043739525.1 Bdellovibrionales bacterium | reverse complement strand
AAAACCATTTTATCGGGATCTTGATCTAACACAATAATTTTTGCGTCTATCAATGCAGTTACTGCGCGAAGCGTATCGGCCTCGCTTATCTGTGCTCGAGTACCGTTCATGTTTTGAGATTCAACGGCCTGGCCTCGACCACTAATAAATAAAAGCATTGCAGCTATTCCAAGATTTCTAATTTTCATATCATTCCCCTTTTATACGGTTATAGTTTCTTTTTTCTGCTGAATACCCAGGGCTTTAAGACGCCTAAGCAAAGTCGTTTTACTCATTTTTACTTTTGTGGCAATTTCACGAAGTGAGTCGCCCGTCGAAAGCTTCTGTATGAAAAAAAGTCGCTCACGTTTTTCTAAATCAGCCACCAAATCAGAATGATCTTGAATGTCCGATTCTGTCGAACTCGCCAAGTGAAATTTTTGATCCAGATCTCTTGGCGTAACTCGATCACTATCAGTCAAAGTCAATATGCGTTCGACCTCATTCTGAAGCTCTCGAACATTTCCAGGCCAATTGTAGTTGCACAGCATACTAAAAGTCTGATTAA
This sequence comes from Bdellovibrionales bacterium, assembly GCA_043739525.1. Lineage (GTDB taxonomy): Bacteria > Bdellovibrionota > Bdellovibrionia > Bdellovibrionales > JAMPXM01 > JAYTQQ01. The sequence continues at coordinate 4,355 of JAYUEB010000406.1, read as the reverse complement.
GAAATTTCTTATTGTGACCACTCTCTTTGTTGTACCTTTCGGTGAAGTGCAGAACAAGAGGTCGAATATCTTCCTTGCGTTCGCGTAAGGGTTTTATTGGTACTTGAAAGCCAACTAGTCGATAGTATAAATCTTCTCGGAAGGTGCCAGCCTTTACAGCAGTTTCGAGGTTCACGTTGGTTGCAGCGACAAATCTTACATCAACTTTTATGGTTCTATCGGACCCAACAGGTGTGATCTCTTTTTCTTGAATAGCCCGCAGAAGTTTCACTTGCATCTCCATTGGCAAGTCACCAATTTCATCTAAGAATAATGTGCCGCCCTCTGCCTGCAAAAACTTGCCAGCGCGATTTGTGACAGCGCCCGTGAAGGCACCTTTCGCATGGCCGAAAAGCTCACTCTCAAAAAGTGAACTTGATATTGCGGTTACATTAACCGGAACAAACGGCTTACGCGCACGTTTTGATAGCTCATGAATAGAGCGGGCAGCCTGTTCTTTACCTGTTCCATTCTCCCCACGAATAAGAACGGTCGCTTCAATTTTAGCAAATTTATTTAATAAGACGGCGCTCTGAGCAAGTGAGGTTGAGCAACCGACGGCACCTGTTGATTTGATGATTGCGATATTTTCTTCGCTTGTGAGTTCAGGTTCGAGGACGCGGACAGCCTCTTCATACTTGTCACAAAACCTTCGAACTATTCCATAAAGCTTTTCTAAATCATCTCCCTTAACAAAAAATGATTCGGCCCCTGCGCCAAGAGAGGTGTTGTGGGTGTTCGTAGACTTGTCGCCAGACAAACCCATAATGAGTGCAGCTGGGTTAATCCGTCTAATCTCGCGAATGGTTTCAGTTCCGGTCGTTTCACCTTCGGCTAAAAAGAAGTCTACGACAATAAATGAGTAACGTGTTGGATTTCTCCGCACCATCGCGATACCAATGTCGCCACTCTCTGCGAACTCGACAATGAATCCTTGAGCTTCTAAAAATTGTCTAATCCCATCTATAGCGCATTCGTCGTTATCGATTATTAAGATTCTATGCTTCACCAGGTCCCCTTCATTTGTATGGAAATGATAGTGGGCACAAAAGCAAGGTTGGTGCCAAAACCTTCCCTAATGCCGATTTGCGGGTAGCTTCGTGTTATCATTTGGAAATTTAACTTCGTGAAAAAATTTCTTGGAGTCAAAAGCGGTCCGGCTACGGTCCACACAAAATTGATTAAAAACTCGTAAGCTTTTAGAATGTAAGTATTTTTTTGTTTATGTTGTTGTGGTCCGCTTTTGGCCCCATGCTTTTGGAAAAAAGATCAAATCTACATAAAGCCTTATATTAAGAATAGAAATGTCTAAAATCTCGGTGGACCAAGCGCGGACCGCCAAGTGAAGAGAATACTCAAACCAGAAGGCGTCTTGCCTTCCGAACTTTTATTCAAAATCAAGCAAGTCTCTGGTTTTTACTTTTAAAAGTCTTGCGAGCGTTTTAAGTGTTGTGATCTTAACATCAGATTGGCCATTGATAATATAGTTTAACGTGGCTCTCGAGATATGATCTCCCGCTTTTTCGATCCAGAACTCATAGGGAGAGGCATAACCCATTTTCTTGATCTCACTTTCAATTCGCTTTCCAAGTTGTTTCTGAAAATTTTCTTCTAATTTTGTTTTGCCGCGTCTCTTCATAATGAACCTCGTTGAGGTCCAATGTATTGGACTATATGGATTTAAAAACGGACTTTAATTCAAGATGGGCCACCTTGGTTTACCAAAAGCGGATAAAGACGGGCCTAAAAGTGACCGAGATCAGTACGCGCCTGAGCATAGACTGCTTTGCAATTCGATGGTCCGAGGTGGCTCCGTCGCAGATTCCACTTTGCGATTTAATGACATTGCTAGCGTTCTATGGCCTTACTTTTGATGAAAAATTTGAGCTCTGCTCAATTCAAATCAAAACTCGACCTTAGTCATAAATTAAGAGCTACTATTTAGCTGAGACTTTGCCGTTCTTCTTTTAGTGTGGGCAGTCCAAGCATGAGTTTGCATCTTTTAGAACTTAAGTCCAAACAAATCCCAAGCTCAGGATTCTGGAATAAATTGTTAATTTTAATGGGGATCGAAAGTCATACGACCGCTCTCTAAATCAATTGTCCGAAGCGAGATACGAGATTGATGTCGAACATTACGATTCAGGATTTATCAAAAATTTCGAGGTCGATTTAAATAAGTCCGCCCGAAAAATCAGAGTGCCGGTGCCGGCTTCAAGTTTCAGAAAAATTTGAGCGTGTCCTTCATTATTTTTTTTAATATTCAATGTATCGGTTTCAACTCCGCTGCGGGAAAATCTTAAGGCAACAAGGCCATTTCCATTTAAGTCAGGTGTAGCGACTAAAATTCTAGTGACCCCTCCCAAATCGGAAACAATCATGACGCTCTTATCAACACGAAACTCAATTTTCATTCCAGCAAGTTGGTAGTCGGCATACATTTCTTCGCTAATTTGGTTCTGAGGTGACGGTACGACAGCACTTAAAATTTGCCGAATCCCGAATTTTTGCGAATCAGTTTTTCTACCAGGTTGCCAAATGAAAAACATCCCGCCCGTCGGATCTCCTGTCCAGCCAGTACGACCCGCGACTACTAGTGCGGGAAACTTTCCGCTCTCTACTTTGTAGTGCTCTGCAATTCTTATAATGTCCTCTTCAGACTCAACTCGACAAGCATCCTGATACCCGTATTTGCTGAATTTACTTTGATTCCATATCTCAAGGTAGCTACCGTCTTCAAAATGGAGAAAGCCCTTTACATCGTGATCGTCTCGCCAACGTAAGGCTCCCGCCCGCAAACTCAGTTCGGAATTAAAAAAGTTTCTTACAGCAATAAAGTCTTCTTGAGGCAAGGTAACAAGCTGATGGTCAAAAACTCCATTGAGAGATCCAAACGTAGAGTTTGTGGCTTTTGTTTGCATATTTTCACCAATCGAAAAAGAGGTTTCTATCAGTTCGTCTAAATACAAATTTAGCTTAGGTTTTGAATTAAGGTCATCTAGATTTTGGCATTGCCTATCGTAAGACTCAGAATTACAACCTCGACTTAATCGAAGCTTCACCTTGATTTGAAAGCCAAATAATTGAAAAAGTACCTACTGCATAAAAACTGCACGCTTGCAGTAAATTGCTACCAAAAGCTCACCTTTTAGTGCAAAAGTGCAGTTCCCGTGCGGTAGAGGTTCACTTTAAATTCAATGGGAGATGAGTAAATCTATGAATCACGTTGCAGCAATCAAAAGCTATATTGAGACCATGCTTGCAGTGCCAGATCAGCACATCCTTATCATAGAGGGGCCTCCTGGTTGGGGCAAGACAACTGCGGTCGATCAAGCCCTTAAACTCGCCGGAGTCGAAGGCATACATTTGGGAGCTTACTCTACACCTCTGAATTTTTATAATTTCTTGTCAGAAAATTCCGGAAGCGTGATTGTTGCAGATGACACTGCTGGTTTGTTTAGTGATCAAAACTCGATGGCCATTCTAAAAGCTGCTACCTGGCCTCAGCGGGCAAACAAGAGGGTTCTGAAATGGGGATCTACCTCTAGCAAAGCCCTTGCTTCTGAGTTTGAGTTCTTTGGAAAATTTGTAGTTATATGCAATTCATTTCCCAAAACTGCTGATGGAGAAGCCATAAGATCTCGCGGATTTTCTTGGCGAATCGACATATCAACGACTGAAGCAAAACTTTTGTTGCTCGAGGCCGCTAAAAATAAGCAATGGTACAAATCGACAAAAACGGCAGTTCTTGTTGCCGAGTATTTAGCTGAGCGAATTACCGATGCTAGCCTTTCAAAAATCAGCTACAGAACATTGATGAGGGCCTATCGCCTTGCCGAGATCAATCCTGATTCATGGAAGACTCTTGTTGCTCCGCTCATTCCGGATACCACAATTGGGCCTGAGGCTTTAATCAAAGAGCTTTCTCAGCAAAGATTAAAAGTAAAGGACCAAGCTCGAATTTTTGAAGAAAAGACTGGTCTCAAAGCAAGATCATTTTATTATTATCGACGTGAGGCAAATATTTCTCGTGCTCAATAGTAGTAAGCCCTGTAGTATGCCCAAAAATAAGGGTCTGCTTTGCTTCTGGGCGATGATGACCTTTCTAGTTTTGTCGTTCCGGCTAAATGAAATTTATTTAACAGGGAGACTTTTTTGATTGAAATAGGCGCGATATCAAATTCGGTTTTTTCGAATGGAAATAGTAAAACTAAAATTATCAAGCGTTATCGAAGTCGAAAGCTTTATAATACCCATCAGAGCTGCTATCTGACACTCGATGATATTGCGAAGATGGTTCGCGCAAATGAAGACGT
>JAYUEB010000405.1:0-14720 GCA_043739525.1 Bdellovibrionales bacterium | reverse complement strand
AAACTTTTCTTTTACAAAGTCGACTCTTAGATGGCCGCCGTATCCTTCCATATTATTATGGCCATACTCTGCAGCATTAAAATAGGCGGGAGAAGAATCAGACTCATTAAAAAAAGCTTCTACAGAAGGAGTAATAGTTAGGTTTGAATTGTACTTATATTCGAGTCTTGCTTCTGTGATTTGGCCGAACCTTGAGTCCTGAGGGGCATCACCATTACTGATGATATGTTCACCAAGACTTAATTTAAAATGTCTGTTAATACGCCATTCAAGGTTTGCTCCGGTGAAAACTCCTTCAAACTGATAGACAAATTGAGAAGAATTTGGACCGGTCTCGTAGACTGTGTTTCCAAAGAGTGCGCTTTGACTCGCAACTGCTCCGGGTAAATTTGCAAATTTATAATGACCAACGTATAATCCGCCAATGACATCTTTAGTGACAAGCGGGGTGCGACCTTCAATCCCTTCAGCATAAAATCCAGGGGTTTGTTCTTGCTGGGCAGTCTGAGTTGAAAGTGAACTCGAAGTCGGAATCATTTGCTCAGCAAAAAATTGAATGTGTTGATCGGGAGTTCCAAACATGAGTTCCTCGCTCACACCAGGAAATGCATAGTCGGATACAATGATGCTAGGAATTGGATAGTCCTGAACTGCGAGTGCGCCGATGCCGATTTTGAAATGATTAAACGGCGTGATTCTTACGGCCGCTTCTTTAAAAGAAAAGCCACTATGAGATTCGGAGTCGCCATAACGATACTGTGAATGACCGCTAATCAGATTGAAGCCTGCAAATAAATTGAATTCAGCAAAGCTAATAGGTTTATAAATTATTTTTGACGAAAGAGATGCCGCTGCTGTTTGCTCTTGCTGTTTTTCGTCGCCATAAAAGTTGCCACCAAACCCGGCCACAAGATCATATTGAAAGGGCAAAGATGGCTGAGTCTGCGCTTTGATTTTTGCGAGGCTTGTCGAGGCCGCTTTCGAGCTTTGAGTCGAAGGAAAAAGCTCATCAGCTTCGTTGTTCTGAGCATGTGTTGAAACTGAGATCAAAATTCCCAATGCCGAAAACGCCAGTCCCCGAAGGCGAAAGGATTCGCCTTTAAGGCCCGAGATTTCTCTTGGCTTAATTAAATTTCGAAAACTTGTTAACACGCGCACCTCTAAGTAAGAGCTTGTAATTCAAGAAGTATTCTCGGCAAGCGAACTGCTAACCTACTGAAAAGCTTAGATTTTTTTGGGTGCCTTAAGCGACTTTGTGTCGATCAACTTGGCAGATAAGCTCTTTTTCAGCCATGTCTATCTGTGAAGGTGCTCAAATCGCCGTGCTTTCGGGCAACTTTTGGGTGCATCAAAATAAATATCAGGATGCATTAAGGGTTGAGAAAGTATGTGGTTCTCAATAGTCTGGTCGCTCAAAGGAGAAAAATTCATGAATCACACTGGTAAATTTCTTTCGGGCCTAGTTGCAGTTATTTTGGCATCAAGTCTTTTCTTTACTTCTTCTGCTCGCGCGGACATCAAGATTGGTTATGTCGATTTGAGAAAAGCTTTGCAAGACACTTCGGCTGGCAAAAAAGCTCAAAAAGATTTGAAAAAAGAATACGATGCTAAAAAAGAAGAGCTTGAGAAAAAAGAAAAAGATCTCAAAGCGATGAACGACGATCTTGATAAAAAGAAATTAGTTTTGAGCGATGAAGTAAAGCAAAAAAAGCAAATCGAACTTCAGCAAGAAATGGGTAAGTTTCAACAACAGGTTCAGGCAACTCAAGCGTCACTTCAGAAAAAAGAACGCGAAATGACTCAGCCAATTCTTGAAAAGCTTCAAGAGATTTTGGATAAACGCGCAAAAGCAGATGGCTATACAGTTGTTCTTGAGAAATCAGAGCAAAGCGTTTTGTGGGCTAAAAAAGAAATCGATATGACTGATGAAATCGTAAAAGAATACGAAAAAACTGCCGGAAAATAATCTGGGAATTGAACTTTAGGAATTAAGAATGCACTTTGCCGAAAAACCGCATTACGACGTTGATCAGATCATGCAACTTCTTCCGCACCGATTTCCATTTTTATTGGTTGATCGAGTCGAGAGTGTTAGCAAACCACCTGTTAAGCCTGGCGAAAGCCGCGCCGGGTGGAAGTTGCTTGCAACAAAATGTGTGACTTTCAATGAGCCATTTTTTCCGGGGCATTTTCCGCACAAGCCGATTATGCCTGGTGTCCTTCAGGTTGAGGCGATGGCTCAGGCTGCCGCCTTGATCATTGTTGAGCCAAAAGGACCAAGATTAGATGTTCTCATTGCGGCAATTAGAGATGCGAAGTTTCGAAGAAGTGTTGTTCCAGGTGATGTTCTTGAGATTTCTGCGGAGATCAAAAAAGATCGAGGTTCGATGATTGTGGTGAGTTGCCAGGCTAAAGTTCGCGGCAATTTAGTTGCCGAAGCTGAAGTGCTAGCAAAAGTTTTTTTGCTGGTTGATCACCGAAACCTGGCTCAAAACTAAGAGGAGAACATGGCATCTATCCATCCTTCTAGCGTGGTTTCAAAGCAAGCTGAAATAGCAAGCGGTGTTGAAATTGGTCCATTTTGTAATGTCATTGGCCGAGTTAAAATTGATTCAGGAACCAAATTGGTTTCTCATGTCTGCGTTGGTAGCGAATTTGGCGTTGTAGAAATCGGAAAAAATAATACAATTTGCGCGGGCGCAGCGCTCGGTGGTCCACCTCAAGACTTAAAGTATAAAGGTGAATCGACTAAACTCGTTATTGGAGACAATAATCACATCCGCGAACTTGCGACTCTTAATATAGGTACACCGGGTGGTGGTGGAATTACTCGCATCGGAAGTCACTGTTTAATCATGTCCTACTCGCATGTTGCGCACGATTGTCGTGTCGGAGATCATGTCGTCATTGCGAACTCTTCTCAGCTCGCTGGGCACGTCACACTCGAAGACCATGTTAAGGTGGGTGGGATTTGTGCGTTCAACCAATTTGTAAGAGTTGGTCGATATGCCATGATTGCGGGAGACAGTGCTGTTAATAAAGATATTCTTCCCTACACAATCGCTCAGGGAAAATATGCAATTATGCGTGCAACTAATCGCATTGGGCTTGAGCGTGCCGGTTTTTCTAAAGATGATATTGAGTCGATTAATCGCGCTGTTCGTATTTTTACGAAAGGAACAGGCACAATTGAAGAATGTGTTGCTCGAATCAAAGACGAGTGTGCTCCAAGCGATTCACTTAGTTATTTCATTAAAGCAATTGAAGAACCTTCTGATCGAGGAATTGCTCGCGAATAATGAGATTTTTTTAAAGGCGATTGGGAACTCATGAAAAAATTGAAGTGCGCCGTTGTCGGCGTTGGTTACCTCGGAAGATTTCACGCTCAAAAATATAAAGCTCTGGCAGACACAGGCAGTAATGTGGAATTTGTCGGAGTTTGTGATGCGAGTGCAGATCGCGTTGCCGAAATCGCACGAGAGCTTTCAACTAAATCATTTTCAAATTACAAAGACCTTATTGGGCAAGTTGATGCCGTCACAATCGCAGCATCAACGCGTACCCATTTTGAAATTGCAAAATTTTTTCTAGAAAATGGAGTACATGTTCACGTCGAAAAACCCATGACGGCTACGATTTCAGAAGCCGAAGAGTTGGTTAAAATCGCTCGCGCTAAAAAATTGAAACTTCAAGTAGGTCACGTTGAAAGATTCAATGCAGCTCTAACTGCTGCTAAAGAGAAATTGATGAATCCTCTTTTTATTGAGTGCCATCGTTTAGCACCCTTTAAGCCTCGCGGAGTTGATGTAGATGTCATTTTAGACCTGATGATTCATGATCTCGATGTGATCTTATCTCTTGTTAAGTCGCCTGTAAAAAGCGTATCTGCTGTTGGGGCTCCTGTTCTCACCAAGTACGTTGATATAGCGAATGCGCGTGTCGAATTTGAAAGTGGCACGGTTGCAAACGTAACAAGTTCAAGAGTCTCTCAAACTTCGACAAGAAAATTTCGCGTTTTTCAAAGCAGCCAGTATCTTTCTATCGATTTCGGCACGAGTGAAGTCAATCTCACGACTAAGACAAGCGACGAATGGAAAGAGAATCAAATTCCACTTGAGTTTGATAGTTGGAATATGGACAAGGTCGATGCTCTGCTTGAAGAAACAAAAGCTTTCATTTCATGTATTGAGAAAGATACCCGTCCTATCGTTTCAGGCGAAGACGGTCTCATCGCATTGACTCTCGCAGAACGTATTAGCAACGACATCAACCAAAGACTTAAAAAGTTCATCCCGTGAACGACTTAAGTAAAAGCGAAGTTCTAATTATCGCTGCAGAAGCCTCAAGCGCGCTCTATGCAGAGAGATTGCTTCAATATTGGGCGAAGAGTGATGGAAAAGCGCCGCATTGTTTTGGTGTCGGCAACTACGCTATGGAAAAGTTGGGATTCGAAATCATTGGCCGCTCAGAAGAAATGGCTGTGGTTGGCCTTTTTGAAGTCATTGCACATTGGTCACTTATTAAAGATACCTATCAGAAGATTTTAAAAGAGGCCGAGAGACGAAAACCAAAATTTGCTTTGTTACTCGATTATCCTGAATTTAATTTGCGAATGGCTAAAGACCTTAAGAAACTGGGAATCAAGGTCATTTACTATATTTCTCCGCAAATATGGGCCTGGCGCACGGGGCGTGTCCACAATATTAAAAAAGTTGTCGATCGCATGCTGGTGATTCTCCCATTTGAAAAAGATTTTTATCTAAAATATGATGTGCCCGTTGATTTTGTGGGACATCCTCTTTTAGATGAGATTGATCCCAAACTTTTTGACCCGACATTTATTAGCTTTAAGCGAGAAAAATTTGGTCTTAAAAAAGATGATCTTGTGTTGGGTCTCATGCCTGGAAGTCGTAAGTCTGAAATTAAATATCATTTGCGCGCTCAACTTGAAGCTAGCGAGGCATTGCTTCGTAAATATTCTTATTTGAAAATCGTTCTCCTGCTCGCGCCAACACTTGATCGTAAGATGGTGATGGAGGAGCTTGGAAATTTCGAGCTACCGATTCACATCATCAAGGACGAGCCCATGGAAATGATTGCCATGACAGACATGATTTTGTGCGCTTCGGGTACTGCGACTTTGATGGTAGGTCTGCTTCATAAACCTATGGTCATAATGTACAAGATGAACGCCATGTCTGCAAAACTCGCAAGGCTATTGGTGAACAAGACTCCTTTCTTTGGAATGGCCAATCTCATATTGGGCGAGCGAGCGGTTCCAGAGCTTTTTCAAGAAGAGGCTGATCCTGAACATCTTGTGAAAAACATCAGCGCTTATATAGATTCTAAAACAAAATATGCCGAAACCGCCGGTAACCTCGCGAAGCTGCAATCTAAGCTAGGCGAAAAGGATGCAACGGCAAGAGTGGCTCAGATTCTTGATGAGTATCTGTGAATACATTGCTCGTTTTTAAGATTATTCTTTTTCCAATTTTTTTGATTTTTTCTCTTTTGTACGCTTTCATCATGCTTGTTCGAAATTTCTTTTATGATTTAAAAATACTTAAGACTCTTGAGGTTGATGCTGCACAAGTTATTTGTATCGGAAATATCACTTCTGGCGGAACCGGCAAAACTCCATTGACAGCATTTCTATTTGAAAATCTAAAAGCAAAAGGTTTTGAAACGGCTATTATCAGTCGCGGCTACGGTGGAACCTATGATGGCGAGCCGATTCAAGTGAAAACTGAACTAAAGGACGCAGCTCAAATTTTTGGTGATGAGCCCACATGGTTTGCTGAAAAACTAAACGCTCCGGTGTGGGTAGGTCGAGACAAATATGCGACTGCTTTAGCTGTCATGAACTCTCGAAAATCTCAGGTGATTTTGGCTGACGACGCTTTTCAGCACCGACGGCTTGGTCGAAAATTAAATATTCTCGTTATCGACGCAAGTGCGCGTTGGTATGACTACTTGCCGCTCCCTTTAGGGCGCGGGAGAGAAGATTTTTATTTCGGAATTCGTAGGGCTGATGTCATCGTTTTAAATAAAGTCAATTTGGTAAGTTCGATACGTGCTCAAAAATTGAAACGAAAATTAAGCTTACTCAAGCGTGAGGCAAGCTTCTTGGTCGAAGCTTCGAATCGAATTGAGCGATTTTCCTCGTTGAATAATTCACAAGATTTGGAATTTCGGGATTTAAAAGGCAAATCCGTTTTTCTTGTGAGTGGAATCGCCAGGCCTGAGCAATTCGCCCGCCTTGTTGCTGAAAACAGCGGAGCTAAAATAGTAGGGCATCTGAAATTACCTGATCATTCAAATTACGACAGTGACGTTTTGGCTGAAATTCGAAATCTCGCAGTTGCTTCAAATGCAAAATATATTCTTGTCACCGAAAAAGATGCTGTTAAACTTAAAAATGTCGATCTCCCATTCCCTATTTTAGTGAGCGGTCTCAAACTTTCATCTCCGGAGCTTATGGATGCGGTTCTTTCTCGGGTTTCTCGGTAGAATTTTTGCGGCGGGTATCGCATTTGCCCCAGAGGGAATCAGGCGATCTTTGGGCGATGCTGTGGGTTTTTTGTGGTTTGAGGTTTTGAAAATTCGACGTCGAGTGGCCTTAGAGAATGTGCGCCTTGCGTTTCCAGAAAAATCAGAAAAAGAGGTTCTCGCAATCGCGCAAGGGTCGATGAGCAATTTGGGTCGAACGATCATCGAATTTGCCCAGTTTCCGTTTTTCAGTCGTGAAAAATTGAATGATTTTTTTGTTTTTGAAGGCTTTGAAAATGTGACAGAGGCTCTCAAAAAGAAAAAGGGTGTTCTATTTCTTAGTATGCATCTTGGGAATGGTGATTTTGCCGTAGCGGCATCTTCTATTTCTGGACTTAAAATCAATCTTATTTCTAAAAGATTTAAAACGAAATGGCTCGACGAACTTTGGTTCGGAATGAGGGCCAAGCACGGGACTAAATTTATTTCTCCTGAGAAAAGCTCATTTGAAATTTTGCGAGCTCTTGGACGCAATGAGGTTGTCATTTTTGTTCTCGACCAATTTATGGGGCCACCAATTGGCGTTCGCACAAAGTTTTTTGGTCGCGAGACAGGCACTGCCATGGGGCTTGCACTTGTTCACTTGAGAACCGAAGCCCCACTTATTTTTACTTACACCTACAGAAGGCCAGATAATAAAATGGTTGTCGTCTTTGAGAAGGAAGCGACTGTAGCCGACTTTGGCCTAGATCCTGCAAGTCCAAATAGAGCTCAAACAATCTCGGTGCTCACGCAGAAGTATACTGATAAGATTGAGCAAATAGTACGACGTTATCCAAATCAATGGATGTGGATTCATAGACGTTGGAAGGATTTTGTTGAAGGACCCAAGGCCTAAAATCATATTTGGACTTTTTCTCGTTCCGCTATCGATTGCGATGATCAGCGGTTGTGCTGCTATATTAAAAAAAGAAAACTCAGAGCAACTTCTAAAAAGCGAAGAATATGATAAAGCAGTCAAGATCTCTGAAGTTGCCGGTCCTGCTGGCAAATACGTCAAGTTAACAACAGAAGAGTATCTTGAGCTTTATCCAAAAAAAATAAAGACGCATGTCTATCGCCATCACATGGCTAAGATTCAGGCGACCTCCAAAAAAGAGCTCATGGTTCCTGAAAAAGTTGTTCATGAACCTGCGTTTGAGGACCAAGAAAGCTTTGTCGGTCGCCGGCCCGTAAACGATCCGTTTCGACCCGGTGAAAAAATGGTCTTCGAGGTGAGTTACTTTGGGGTTGTTGCGGGTGAGTTGACAATGAATGTTTTGCCATTTGTTTTTGTAAACGGCAGAAAGTCATACCACTTTTCGGCGAGCGGGCAAACTGCAAGCATATTTGAAGCATTCTATGCTGTGAATGATTGGCTCGAAACCTTCGTAGATTACGATAATATGATTCCGATGAGTTATGCTCTTCATGTTAAAGAAAGTAAACAGTTGAGAGAAACAAGATGTTTTTTCAATTGGCAAAGCCTTAAAGGAAGTTTTTGGGATAAGAGAATCACCAAAGAAGACGGTGTCGAAGAAAAAAAATACGATTGGGATATTTTACCTTTTTCTCAGAATGTTTTCTCGGCTCCATTTTACCTTCGTACATTTAAACTTGCGATTGGAAAGAAATTAGTTTTTCGTCTCGCACATGAAAAGGATAACATTTTAATTACAGCTGAAGTTTTGCGCCGTGAGAAAATTGAAACTCCTGCCGGTACTTTTAATGCAATTGTACTCCAGCCGCACATTGAAATTGGCGGAGTATTTAAGCCTATTGGAGATATCTTTTTGTGGCTATCGGACGACGATCGAAAATTTATTTTGAAAATAGAAAGTAAAATCAAAATTGGAAAAATTGTTGCCGAACTTAAATCTTTGAATCGTGGAGAAGAAAAGTCCGACCTAGATCCTACTCCGACACCGAAGCCAGAAGCGCCAGCGAGCCAACCTTCCGATCACTAGACATTTCGCAAGTCTAGTCTTTTAGAAACCCCGCTTCTCCAAAACTTAAAATGTAGTAGACTATCAGTAATGCCCGAGATGACTGGATGCCGCTATTTTAATGGTTATAAGCCTTGTGGAAAGGCCGACGTATGCGATGAAAATTGCACGTCTCTCGATATTCCGAATACTCGGATTCTCATTATTCATCTTGAAGCGCTGGGTGCGGTTTTAAGGTCGACAGCTTTGCTTGCTCCGATCAAAAGAAGATTTCCGAGATCACATATTACTTGGGTCACACAACGACCGGCAGATCAGCTCTTGTTGGGCAATCTATTTGTCGATCGAGTGATTAGTTTTGAGCCCGCAAATATTTTGGGATTGATCTCACTTCAATTTGACGTCACTTACTGTATTGATAAATCTTTTCAGGCAACAGGGCTCGCGGCACAGATTCAAACGGAAGCTCTTTACGGATTTAAATTGGAGCCAACAACGGGCTCGATCGTACCGGCATCCAAAACAGCAAATGAGCTTTGGCAGCTTGGTCTCAGCAATCAAAAAAAGTTTTTTGAAAATCAAAAGCCGGAAACAAGACTGACATGTGAAGCGCTCGATCTTGGACCATTTCAAAGAGATCCTTACATTTTAAAATTAAATGAAAGCGAAACTCGCGAGTCATTAAGTCGAAAAAATCGATGGTCTCAAGATTCCAAAATAGTTGTTGGTTTGAATACGGGTTGTAGTAACGTGATCGCATATAAAAAAATGAGTGTGAAAGCTCATCGCGACCTGATTCAAAAATTATCAACAAATTCAAACTTTCAAATTGTCTTGTTAGGCGGAAAAGAAGATAGCGATCGCAACGCTGAGATTGGTAAAGGTCTCGAGGTCATCCAGAGCTCAACCAATTTAGGTTTGAGAGATGGCATTATCAGCTGCGCCGCATGCGATATTATTGTAAGTGGTGACAGTCTCGGAATGCATATCGGGATCGCGCTTAAAAAGTGGATGGTGGCATGGTTTGGCCCCACTTGCAGTCAGGAAATAGATCTTTTTGATAACGGAATTCGGGTTTTAAGTGAAGCCCCTTGTGGACCCTGTTGGAAACGAGTTTGTGATAAACCAATCATGTGCTATGACTTAGTAGATCTTGAAAAAATATATTCAGGCATTTTGCTTGGTCAGCAAAGGATTTTGAACGACCATGGCTCAAAAGATATTAATCATTCAGACAGCCTTCATTGGTGATGCTCTTCTCAGTATCCCGCTTCTAAAAAATTTGAAGAAGTTTTATCCTGAAGCCGAACTGACCTATTTGTGTCGAAAAGGCATGGGTGATTTATTGTCAAGATTGAGTCTCGTTAATGAGGTACTTGAGGTCGATAAATCTAACTCAAAAAATTTTAAAGCCGTCCAAAAAAGACTCAAAGCTACAAAATGGGATTGGATCATTTGTCCTCACGAGTCCTTTCGATCTCAAATTTTAGTTCACGGTTTGGTGTCTCCACGAAAAACCTCTTATAAACAGATGTTAAACGGAGTGACATTTAACGAACGAGTCGAGCGACCGATGGATTTGCCGGAGGCTCTTCGCAGTGTCGCTCTTTTGCAGGTCGCTCATCCTGAATTGAAAACTTCGTTTGAAAACTTCAGAAAGCAAAATGATCAACTCCGCAAGATCGATTTTAAAATATCAACTACCCTGATGGAAGAATTCGGATTAAAGCGCGCCGATCACAAAAATATTATTCGAGATTTCAGAAAAGTTCCTGAAGAATTCTCAATGGAAATCGAATACTTTGCGGAGCTACGATCGCGCAAAAGAGAACCAAGTGAAAAAGTAAAAGCAATTTTAAATAATGTCGGCAATCGAAAATTATACGTCATAGCTCCGGGCTCAGTTTGGGAAACCAAAATTTGGCGACGCGAATACTATCGGCAGATCTGTGAGAAGCTCAGCAAAGACGCTTTCGTTTTATTAATTGGCGGTCCGCCAGAGCGCGCTCTTTGCGCTGACCTTCTAACTGGTCTTTCAAATGTCTACAATGCCGCAGGAGAGACGAGTCTGTGGGAATCCGCTGAACTCTTAGCATGCTCGGATCAGATTCTGACAAATGATAGCGGTGCGATGCACCTGGCATCTCTCAGTTCGGCTTCTTTGCTTGCGGTTTTTGGCCCAACGATTCTAGAACAAGGTTATCGTCCTTGGAACAATCACGCACGAACAATTGAGAGTACAATTTATTGTCGGCCATGTGGTAAACACGGAGCAAAAAAATGTCCTCTTAACAATCACGCATGTATGAAGCTAGTCGATCCCGAACACGTTATGGGCCTTTTGACTTAGTCTTCCTTCTTTTTTTGTATCGAATTGCACCTATTGCCTCGAGTGCATTTTGCAAAACATAATTTAACACATATTTAAATTCTTGTCCCCAACTCACAATTTTTGAGTAAATTCTAAGTTGCCAGAATCTATTTTCGCGTTCTCTAGGGGCGGTGCCTGCCTCATGGTTTTGAATTGGATGTTGCGATAATATCTCTTGAGCAATATGGCCCGCTAACACCCGAAAAAAATTCTGAAGATCAATCCGCCGTTTCCCCAAAATCACCAAATGAATATGAGTCCTAGCAAGCCCTTTGCCATAAACCCGAATACGATAAAGTCGAGCAGCCTTCTTTAAAACTCTCTCAAAAATTTGCCTATGCTCCGTAAGCTGCCGAGCACCAGTAGCAAAGTCCGACTTCAAAACCAAATGAATCGGCTCCTTCGTGCTGAGCGGTCGCCGAGTTCTACGCCTCCCAACATGAAGCGAGCCACCATGTTCACGACTTGAATTGTCCCCAATATTTAACTTGAGCTGTCTCATACATTCTAGCTGTGCAAGCCTCAATCCCTCGTCTATGGGGCAGAGGGCACCGCCCGGTTCAACTTGGTCCGAGATTGGTACTTTTTTTCGGATTTATTGATTTATTGATTTATTGATTGAAATTGTTTTGTAAGTTTCTGTGGGCCGGCACCGCCCTGAGTTTCAAGAATTCAAGTCGCGGGCACCGCCCCGAGCTTCAAGAATTCAAGTCGCGGGCGGTGCACGCCCACAAAGGCAAAAATTTATTTGAGTTTTAAACTGTAATTAAATTGAGATGTTTGAGGCTCACATCAAAGAGGGTGCCCCTCCGCCCAACCTGGGAAGGCCAAGCCAGGGCACAAGCAAGGCA
This sequence comes from Bdellovibrionales bacterium, assembly GCA_043739525.1. Lineage (GTDB taxonomy): Bacteria > Bdellovibrionota > Bdellovibrionia > Bdellovibrionales > JAMPXM01 > JAYTQQ01. The sequence goes on along the minus strand of JAYUEB010000405.1, from coordinate 3,024 downwards.
AATCCCAAGTCCCTAAGCGTAATCTTTAACATTAATCCCGTACTTGCGGATCTTACGAAGCAAAGTATTTTTAGGAATGTTCGCTAAGGCAACTGTTTTATTGATACGACCATGGTTGGCCTTGAGTGCGCTGATGATAAATTCCTTTTCGGCCTGCTCTTTATAGACCTCAAAGTCCAAAGTGCTCGATGAATTCAGGCTTGGCATGAGTTGCTGTGGGCTTATGCGAGAGTGGGTGAGTTGATTTTCGTGAGACGCTTTTGAGATGTTTTCAGGTATTGATCTCAAAGTAATCTGATCGCTATTTTCTACGATGAAGGCTCGCTCGACGACGTTTTCAAGCTCGCGAATGTTTCCAGGCCAGCGATACTTGCGCATCGACTCGAGAGCTTCTGGGCTGATTACAGTGATTGAGCGGCCGTGTACTTTATTGAACTTTTTTATAAAGTACTGTGCGAGATCTGGGATATCGTCGATGCGATCTCTTAATGGAGGCAAGAAAATGGGCATCACGTTGAGACGATAGAACAAGTCTTCTCTGAAGCCGCCGTCTTCTATCATTTTTTCAAGGTTACGGTTTGTTGCTGCAATAATGCGAGCGTCGGTTTTAACTTCGCGATTCGAACCAACTGGTGTGAACTTTCGTTCCTGTAAAACGCGTAGAAGACTTACTTGCATTGCAGGATTGAGCTCGGCGATCTCGTCTAGGAAAAAAGTTCCGTTGTTGGCGACTTGAAATTTTCCGATTTTTCTTTCATTGGCTCCCGTAAAGGAGCCTTTCTCGTGACCGAAGAGTTCACTTTCAATAAGGGTTTCTGGAATGGCTCCGCAGTTGATCGCAACAAAAGATCCCTTTTTCCGAGGAGAGTTGTAGTGAATTGCTCGAGCAACTAATTCTTTTCCGGTGCCATTTTCTCCACGAATGAGAACGTTGGTGTCAACTCGGCAAAGTTTATAAATCAGGTCGAAGACCTCGCGCATTTTTTTGCTTGAGCCGACAAACTCACTCTCTACGTCATCATCAAAAATCGGATTTGAAATAGCGAGTCGCGAAACCATTTCGCTTGCTTCAAACGAGCGTCTGACAATCTCAATAAGTTTTTCAGGTTGAACAGGTTTTTCGAGATAGTCGTATGCGCCTTCTTTGATGGCAGTTACGGCATCAGCTAAGTTACTATGAGCAGTCATGAGAACGACGAACGTCCTTGGGTCGTGTTGTTTGATGAGGCTGAGTGCTTCAAGTCCCGTCATTTGAGGCATGCGAACGTCCATCAAAACGATATCCCAAACTTCGGCTTTGAATTTTTGAACTGCTTCGGCGCCGTTTGACGCTTCGTCGATTTCAAATTCAAACTCGGGAAGACTGGTTTTTAAAACGCTGATAACCGCTTTTCTGAGTTCGCTTTCATCATCGACGATTAAAATTTTTAGTTTATTCTGCATAACAATTTCCTATTCTTGTTCTTCAACAGGTAGTGAGAAGCCAATTTTTGTACCTGTTCCTAGTTGGCTTTCTAAAAAAACTTTGCCGTTGTGAAGTTCAATAAAATATTTAACTAAATAAAGTCCCAAACCAGATCCTTTTACGTTCATTTCACTCTGCTTACCGCGGGTAAACTTTTGCCAAATCTGATCTTGTTCTTCGCGGTCAATTCCTACGCCATTGTCTTCAACTGTGATGATAACAGCCGTTCCCGTGTCCTGAGAACTGATTTTAATTTGGCCGCCCGGCGCCGTATATTGAACGGCGTTTTCAAGTAGGTTCGCGATAACCTCTTCTATGAGCGTGATATCGATTTCAAGCGAAAACATAGGTTCAAGTTTCGTATCAATACTAATATTTTTTTCACTCGCAAGAGGACCAATGCGCGAGATAACACGCAAAATGTTTTCATTGATATCTGTCACCTCTTTGTTGAGGCGAAAATCCTTGGCCTCAACTTTTGTGATTTGCAAAATACTACGGATATATCTATGAAGTTCGTCACTAAATCTCCGCATGGATCTTAAGTCTTGGTTAAGATCTTGGTCTTCACTCTTAGCGAGGAGGCGATCCGTGATGGCTTGAATATTTGCAATTGGTGTTTTGAGATCGTGGCTCATCATACTTACGAAATTGCTTTTTAGGAGTTCGATTTCACTTATGTATCTTTGCTCCTCTTTGAGTCTCCAGTTGAGCTGTTCGCCGACTGTAAGCTGATAGCTTAGAAAGACGATGTAGGTTGCAGCAATTTGGACGATGGGCGCGATGATTGGAATCCAAAAATAGTGCGAATCAAAAATCCATGCCGATAATGTTGCGAGTAAGGTTCCAAGCCAAAATAAAATGACTAGAGCTACTGTTTGTGGATAGCCTTCGATAATCCACAGACTTAAGAGTAGAACGAGAAGCAACATCACGATATAAAAAACACGATGATAATGATCAATCGCTTTGTCGCCTAGAATATTGTCGCAAATATTGGCCAAAATTTCAGCACGGCTCATTGGTCCTAGAGGCGTTTGCATCAAATCAAAACTTCCAGAGCTTGAACCAATAATAATAATTTTATTTTTAAGTAAAGCGGGATCAACTTTATGATTTAAAATGTCCTTTAAAGGAAAACTCTGAAAGGTGTTTTCAGGTCCTTGATAATTTATGAGCTGGTTTGTCTTCGGCATTGATAAATGCATTTTGGGATGGGCAATGCGAACTAATTGGCTTGCGAAGTGATCAATTTCAAAAAAGGGTGAGCCGTATCTTCTCAAGACTCCGTCGTCGTCGAGTTTTAAATTTTTAATTCCGATATTAGAATTATAGTTTGATGCAAAGGCCGGCATCACAAGGCGTTCGCTACTATCAAGATCGGCGGCCCAAATAATTTTGGGACTGAAAAAAACATCTCGTTGTGCCGGAGTGAGGCTAGGGATCTGAATGTAGTCTCCGAAAAAAAATGAAACGCCAATTGAACGCGGATTTAATTTTAAAAGTTCACCTAAAAGGCGATACCAGACTTGCGAATTCCAAAAAAAAACTATCAGAGA
>JAYUEB010000404.1:0-4903 GCA_043739525.1 Bdellovibrionales bacterium | reverse complement strand
AAAGCGACTCTTGATTACGAATGTCTGGCGCAAATGGGCTCGATGTTGGGAAGTGGTGCGATTATCGTGATCGATGATAGCAACTGCATGGTCGACATCTTAAGTACGATCACGCATTTTTATCATCATGAATCTTGTGGCCAATGTACTCCATGTCGTGAAGGTACGGGCTGGCTGAATAAACTGGTTCACTCTGTGATCACGGGCGAAGCTCAGCCAAAAGATCTCGACCTTTTGATTCAAGTTGCTGACAATATGAAAGGCCGCACGATTTGCGCTCTTTCAGATGCGGCGGCTCTGCCAGTTTTGAGTTTCGTTAAAAAATTTAGACACGAATTTGACTACTTTGTTGCAAACAAAAAATCTCAAGTTAAAGGACAGATCTATGCTCAAATGCACCATTAATGGTAAGGAGCTTGAAGTAAAGCCCGGTACCACGATCATGGAGGCCATGCACGAGGCCGATCAACATATCGCCCACTATTGTTGGCATCCAGGTTTGAGTATTGCCGGCGTCTGCAGACTTTGTATGGTTGAGATCAAAGGCAATCCTCGTCCTCAAATCGCATGTAATACTCAAGTAACTGAAGGTATGGAAGTGAACAACACTTCTCCCATGGTCAAAGACGCTGTCAAATGGGGTCTTGATTTTCATTTGATTAATCATCCTCTTGATTGTCCTATTTGCGATCAAGCAGGCGAGTGCGGTCTTCAAGAACAATATATGGAGTATGGCAAATACACTCCTGAAATGTCTGAAGCCAAAGTTAAAAAACACAAAGTTGTGGATCTTGGCCCACGCGTTGTTTTGGATAGTGAACGCTGTATTCTTTGTTCACGTTGCGTACGTTTCACCGATGAAGTGAGCAAGACAAACGAACTTGGTATTTTCAATCGCGGAGATCGCGCTGAAATCGGAACAGCTCCAGGTAAAAAACTGGATAACAATTACTCTGTGAATACGGTTGATATCTGCCCAGTGGGTGCTTTGACTTCAAAAGACTTCAGATTCAAACAACGTGTTTGGTTTTTGAAAGAAGTCGACAGCGTTTGCAATGGTTGTTCAACTGGCTGTAGCGTAAAACTTTATTACAATAAAGAAGGCGTTTTCAGAGTAAAACCAGTTGAAAACAAAGCGGTCAATGGGTACTGGATGTGCGATGAGGGTCGCGATGTCTATAAGTACATCAATAAAGACCACAGACTTCTTGATGCAAAAAATAGCCGTGGAGAATTTATTCTTCCTGAAGTTGCGACCAAAGCTTTGGCTGGCGATTTGAAGTCAGGTGCGGTCCTTGTTCTGACGGGTCAATACACGCTTGAAGAATATGAAGCGATTGTTGGTACTTTCAAAACAAATTTGAATAGCACTCAAGTTTACCATTGGATTAATAATCCAAATGATCTTGATAAATTTGATGGAATCCTGAATCGCGGAGATAAAAATCCAAATACTAGGGGGCTCACTCAAGTTTTAGCTAAGCACGGAATTAAAAACTCATGGGATCAACTTGAAAAGCTATTAAGTGAAGGCAAAGTTGAGACTCTTGTGGTTGCGGCTCCTGAAAACCAAGCGGTCTATCCAGATTTGGCTGCTAAAATCGCGCTGTTTGGCAAAGCCAAGAAGCTGGTGTGGCTCAGCTCTACGAAAACAGAAGCAGTTGATAAACTTTCAACTCAGGTCATGCAGATTCCAATGAAGAGCTTTTTTGAGAAAAACGGCACTTTCGTAAACTTCGCAGGTATTGAACAAAAGATTCATCGCGGATTTGATGTTGTTCCGCATGCGCTGAGCTTGAATACTTTTGCAGATATTTTGAAAGGTCAAAATCCGGCAAAAGATGAGCCAGTTCATCTTTCTAAAATGGTCCACAATGAGTACACCGCTCAAAGAGGTGAATTATGATTCAGGTTAAAAAGCCATCGGCCGCTTCAGGTTGGTACTTTCCAGGGATTTTTTCTGGTATGGCTCTCACCATGAAAAAGATGCTCGGCAATCTCGCTAATAAAAAGCAGATGCCGACTCTCAACTACCCCGAAGAGAAGTATGAATATTCTCCTCGCTTTAAGGGTAATCACGTTCTCACTGTAAAAAAGGACGGATCTCTCAGGTGTACGGCTTGTATGTTGTGTGCTACGAATTGCCCAGCAGAATGTATCCATATCGTTGCTGCTGAAAACCAAGATCCAACTGTCGAAAAATATCCTATTGCGTACGAGATCGATATTTTACGCTGTGTATTTTGCGGCTTTTGCGAAGAGGCATGCCCAGTGGATGCAGTACGCATGGGACCTGAGTGGCAAACGCCTGCAGTTAATGGCGGAAAATTTATCTACGACATTCAACACCTCGCTTATCGTCCAAATCTAAAAGGCGGAGTGCAAACCGTTCTAGATGATAAAGAGCGCCATGAGGCTGGTATTTGAATATTCATCTGCCATTTGATGAAGAGTGGAGTCACCAAAACAAAGTCATTCGCGGGTCCTTGGGGCTTGCCGATGACCCTCGATTTACCATTCAGATTTACACAAGCATCAGTCATGCCTTAGCTGAAGTTTGTTTTGCTCTCGGCGATTTGATACCACATAAAAAAACTTTAGTTCATTTTAAGGATCTTGGTCCCAGTTTCGATTCTGTCGCGGTATCTCTTTCGAAGAGAGAAATGACCATTCGGAGCTTTTCTCGGGATGAGATTTTAAAGCCAGAATATCTAAACGGACTTTCCAAAGAACTTCTCTTATTAATTACGAGTGTTGACGATCCTATAGTAGCTGCTCGTCATGACTTCAGCTTTTTAGCTGAACAGCTCAAAGAAAAAAAATATTTTCATATTAAACTTTCTAACTTTCAGCATTTTTCAGAACCCGTTCAACTACCAACTCACTACGAAGTTTTGATTTTGCCACTTTCACTTGATCGTACTTTAGTCATTGCTGGAGAGCGTGCGAAGCTCAGGCCAGAAATTGCTCCGAAATTGAAAGTCGAATGGAGCCAGGGCTTAGACAGATTAACTGAGCTTTCGCTTTTTGAAACTGGTCGCGAGCTGAATCCGAAACAATCGGTTAAACTTAATGCCGATGCACAAAAAAATCGCCAGCAAATATTAGCTTTTGAAAAAAACTTACCTAAAGGCATTAAAGCTTTTTTCACTACAGAAAATCGTATTTTTGATCGAAGCGTTTTGATATGTGAAGGCGTCGACGGACTGAGTATCGGGAGCCGTCTCTCAAATTCGGGTGGAATTGAGACCACAAGTCTCTGTAAATGGCAGGACGCTAAGTTGTTTGAATATCTCTACAGACAAAATCACACGCCTGAATCTCTACGTGGAATGATCCTCATTGACGTGAAACTCTTAAGTGCTGAATTTAAAAATAAGCTTGAGAAAGTTTACAAAGAACTTTTGTCTGAGCAGAATGAAACTCTGCAGTTTTCTTAGTTTTAATTAAAACGAGTGGGTAGCAAACGAAACTGAAAAGCCGTTACGGACAAACGGCAATTCAGATCTCAATTTTTCTTACTTAGGATCTACTTCGGCGTTTTGATATTTTTCACCAAGTTCAAAACCTCTATTGAAATTCTTTCCTGTCGTGAGTTGAAAGTCTAAAATATTGCAACTTTTCTTGGTGAGGCTCACGAGAGTAACTGCGCCTGAACCACTCATGTAACCATCGGTATTTTTAGCAGCTAAAGCTCCGCCACCCAAAACATAAACAACATTCTTTTTTCGGTAGATGCGTTTCGATAAAACTTGCATTCCACCCATGTGGCCAACACCTTGACCCATACCTGCTATCTCAGCCGAATTGCTGAGAAGTCTTTCTGCCTTTTGAATACATTCATGCATTGGAGAAGTGTCTTCAATGCTGACATTTGCAAAAGTCGAAAAAGAAATGCTCATAATTCCAAAGAATGCGATTAGATTTTTCATAATAGGTTTCCTATCTATTTTATAGTTAGTTCGTATTTGCTTAGAGAAGTGCAAGATATTGTCCCAATAAAGAATCTGAATCCAAGGCATGGAGAGATAAGGTTTTTAAGTAAATCCAATAGTTTAGGATTGATTTATTTGGATTGGCATCTAAAACACACATGAATAAATAGTGTCCAAAATGACAAATTTTGAGTGAAAACTCAGGAAGTTTCGAGACTGCCGACTGCAACTGAAACCGAGAGACCGCTAACTGAGGACGGCTGCCAGAAGACTGAAAACTGTCCCCCCTCTTGTAACAACTTCATAAAAATTCGCTCAACTTAAACCAACACCAGTTCCACAAGGGCCTTGAGCTTGCAGTTTTCAAACTAAAACTCTCTAAAGTTAGGTGATGATAATGATTTCTCCAAAATACTTTTGCGTCGCACTTTTGGCCCTAAGCGCCTTTTCATGCCATCCACACTTAAATTTGCCTGTGGCAACTCACGAGCAAGTACCTCCGACAAAAACAACTACAACAACCACTCCAACTCAAGACTCAAATTCAGATCGACCTAACCCAGAAATGTTGGGGGAGTGTCTTGCGCGAAACCAAGGTGCCGATGCAGCTTGTAGAGGAGTTCACAATGAACAAGACGTGAGTATGGTAAGTGAATGTCTTGCACAAAATCCAGGTGCGGGACCCGCGTGTGAAGGAGTGCGAACTCCTGAAGATGTCAGTCAGGTGAATGAGTGTTTAACGCTTAACCAAAATGATTTAGTCAATTGCACGGGTGTTAAAACAGATCCAGATTTTAAAACGCGAATGCATCATGGCCGTCAAAGGGTTGTGAGAGATTTACCGAATGATTTCTCTGCAGAAATGCAATCGAGCTGTAATCTTGAGTTGTCACCGGATCAAGTTGGACAAGATAAAAGTCAAGTCACTCCCGCGGCAGCTCAAGCGCTTGCGGCTAAAGGATATATTA
>JAYUEB010000403.1:0-14739 GCA_043739525.1 Bdellovibrionales bacterium | reverse complement strand
TTGTGAAAGTAAATGAGACGATGTCGGTTGCCGACCTCGCTCAAGAAATGGGAATCAAAGCAGCTCAGCTGACGAAATCTTTGGTTACTCAGGGTGTGATGGCGACTTTGAATACTGAGTTGGATTTCGATACGATTTCTCTCTTGGTTCCAGAATTTAATTTTGAAGCTGTGAACGTTCATCAAACTGTTGATGAAATGCTTGCAGACACGGCATACGGTGAAATGGATGCCGAAACGATCACACGTTCGCCAGTTGTCACGGTCATGGGCCACGTCGATCACGGTAAAACTTCTTTGCTTGATGCGATTCGTAAAGCCGATGTCGTATCTGGCGAGGCTGGCGGTATCACTCAGCACATTGGTGCGTACCGAGTGACAACTGAACATGGTCACGTGATTACATTCATCGATACTCCGGGCCACGAAGCTTTTACAGCTATGCGTGCTCGTGGTGCAAACGCGACAGACATCGTTGTTATTGTTGTTGCAGCTGATGACGGTGTGATGCCACAAACGGCTGAGGCGATTAATCACGCCAAAGCCGCGAAGGTGCCAATCATCGTGGCTATTAATAAGATGGATCGTCCCAACGCCAATGTTGAGAAGATCAAACAGCAAATGACTGAGTTTGAACTCGTTCCTGAAGAATGGGGCGGTACAACGATTTTCTGTCCGATCTCGGCTTTGAAAAAAACCGGTATCAACGAACTTCTCGAGCAGATTTATTTAACTGCCGAAATGGAAGACCTGAAGGCGAACCCAAAACGTTCAGCGACCGGTGTTGTGATCGAAGCGCGTGTTGATAAAGGCCGTGGCCCAGTTGCCACTTTGCTTGTTCAAGACGGAACTTTAAAAGTTGGTCAATTTTTCGTGGTTGGTACAGTTTCAGGTCGCGTTCGTTCTTTGATTAATGACAAAGGTGAACGAGTGACGGAGGCGGGCCCTAGCGTTCCAGTTGAGGTTTTAGGCCTTTCTGAAGCACCACTAGCGGGAGATCGCTTTGACATTACTGAGAGCGAAAAGGCGGCTCAAGAAGTTGCAGCCACTCGTAAAGCTCAGTTTGCAAAACTCAACCATGTGGGACCCAAAGTTTCTCTCGAAGATATCTTCTCTAAAATGCAGAACAAAGATCTCAAAGAACTTGCGATCGTCTTAAAAACAGACGTTGCGGGCTCGGTTGAGGCGATCAAGGGCATGTTCGATAAGCTCGGTACCAGTGAAGTGAAATTGAAAATCATTCACGCTGCGGTTGGTGGAATTAATGAGTCTGACGTCCTGCTCGCTCAAACAGCGAAGGGTTTAATCGTAGGATTCAACGTTCGACCTGACGGTGGAGCTTCTCAGCTCGCTAAGCAGCAAGGAATTGAGATTAAGACTTACTCAATTGTTTACGAATTAATGGATGATATGAAGAAGGCCCTTTCAGGCATGCTCACTCCAGATATCGTCGAAAAACAATTGGGTCGCGCCGAAGTTCGCAACATCTTCTCGGTTCCAAAACTTGGAACAATTGCAGGATGTGCAGTGGTGGATGGTAAAATTACCAGACAGGCACAATTGCGCTTGGTACGGGACGGCAAAATCATCTATACAGGTAAGCTCACAAGTCTGAAGCGTTTTAAAGATGACGCTAAAGAAGTGGCTTCGGGTTACGAGTGCGGTATTGGGATCGAGAATTATAACGATCTTAAAGTCGGCGATGTGATCGAAGCGTTTACTCAAGAGTCGATTAGTCGCGAGATTTAGTCTCACTCTTGTAAAGGATGAGTATGTCACAAGAAGCACTACCGACTAAGAATCGCCGTGTCCTAAGAGTCGAAAAAGAAATTCGTGAAATCGTAGGCCTTCATTTAATCGGAGGCTTTCACGGTGAACTTCAAGCTTTCACAACTATTTCAAGAGTGTCGGTCACTTCAGATTTAAGAAGTGCTCGTATTAATGTCAGCGTTTTGGGAACTGAAGTAGAACAAGAATCAGCACTTGAAGTTCTGAATAGCTACGCATTCGAAGTTCAGCGTGAGATCGCAAAAGCATTACCTATTCGCTATTGCCCAAAGGTCAAATTCTTCTTAGATAAGTCTCTCGAAAAAGTTTTGAAGGTCGAAAAGATTTTATTCGATCTTCAAAAACAAAAAGCTCAACCACAAACATGAATTCTATTGGTGGACTCCTTCTCGTCAATAAATCCTCGGGGATGACGAGCCATGATGTTGTGGCTCGTGCTCGGCGTATTTTAAAAAGAAAAGACATTGGACATGCGGGAACACTTGATCCTATGGCCTCAGGGCTGATGGTCTTGTTGGTCGGCGAGGCGACGAAGCTTTCGGATTATATTTTGAATGGTGATAAGGCTTATCGTGCAGATTTGAAATTTGGTATCACGACTGATTCACTTGATGTCACGGGTGAGATTTTGTCTGAGAAGCCGGTTGAATTTTCGGCGGCTGACCTCGACGCCGCAGTATTAAAGCTTACGGGAGAAGTTGAGCTCGATATTCCAAAGTATTCAGCTGTTAAAGTCGAAGGCCGCAGACTTTATGATTATGCTCGTAAAGATGTTGAAGTGGTTTGTCCAAAGCGTGTGATGAAATTTTATGATCTTAAGCAGCTAGGTGAAGCGAGTTTTGAAATTCATTGCTCAAAAGGTAGTTACATCCGAGCCTGGGTTCATGCTTTGGGTGAAATTTTGGGTTGTGGTGCGGCTTTGTCCGGCCTAGAGCGTATTATTTCTGCGCCTTACGTCGTTGAGGATAGCCTCAAGCTAGAAGAAATCGAACAGCGACTTGGTGATTTGGGCTCGGCTTGGGTAGGCCTCAATCAGTGTCTGCCGAACTTTCGTGAAGTGAAACTTCAAGGCCGAGATGTTCAAATGATCCGCAATGGTCAGATTTCTCACGATGTTCAGGCGGAGCTTTTGATTGGTATCAAGGTCACTGAGAGCTTGCCTCTCGTGAAACTTGTCAACCGCGAGACTCGGGATTTGCTGGCCATTTTGGCCGCTAAGCCGGGTGAGTTTTATAAGATACGCCGGGTTTTTCAGGCTTCTGTTTAACGCCCTTCTGCCATCGGCGCTGGGGTTTTGCTTTTAGTCAGGTTTCAGAGTCTGGCAAACTGATATCTGAAACCTGAGACTGAGACCGCCGACTGCAAGCTGCCGCCGCTGCCTGAGATTCCTTGCGCCGGCATCACAAAGTACTTGAATCCCAATATCTCCCCTAGTAGTTTACTCGAACAAATCAGTTCATTCTCCCGAAGTGCGACAGCCATGACGCCAGGCGGGGGGTGGGCCTTGAAAATCCAGTTGTTTGGATTTTTAAGCACAAAGCTTAGTTTTAAAACGGGTTTTGTTTCTATTTTTTCGAGGCCCCAGGCCCGAGGAGGATAAAATGGCGCTATTTTCGTACCAAAAAGAACAAGTGATTCAAAAATTTCAAAGAGAAAAAATGGATACTGGCAGTTCAGAAGTGCAAGTGGCTCTTCTCACTTACAGAATCAAAGATTTGACTGAGCATTTCAAAAATCACAAAAAAGACCATCACTCACGTCAAGGTCTTATCAAAATGGTTAATCGTAGAAAAAAATTGTTGAACTATTTGCGTTCGACTTCTCCTGACACTTACACAAAATTGATCGCGGATCTCGAATTACGTAAGTAATTTTTTGTTCGCTAGCGGCCAAAAATATTTTTTGGTCGCATTCGTGTATTCATGATCGATTTTTACTTAAGGAGAAAATATGGAAGCAACTTTGAAATTTAACAAACAGGTCGTCAGTTTTCAATTCGGCGGAAAAACAATTACACTTGAAACTGGCCGACTTGCAAAACAAGCAGATGGCGCAGTTCTTGTCACTCAAGCAAACAATATGGTTTTAGTAACGGTTGTCGGTTCTCGAAAAGAATCAACTGCTGATTTTTTTCCACTCACTGTTGAATACGTAGAGAAATTCTATGCAACTGGTAAAATTCCAGGCGGATACTTCAAACGTGAAGGACGTCCAACAACGAATGCGACTTTGACTGCTCGTTTGATCGATCGTCCAATTCGCCCAAGTTTTCCAGAAGGCTACAATACTGAAACACAAGTTGTTGCAACAGTACTGAGCTACGACGGAACTTTCCCTCTTGAAATTTTAGCAAGCCTTGGTGCGAGCGCAGCTATGCACATCAGTGATCTTCCATTCAATGGCCCAACTGCGGCTGTTCAAGTTGGACGACACAATGGTCAGTTCGTTGTGAATCCGTCTCCTGCTCAACTTGAAGAGTGTGACATGGATATTACAATTGCGGGAACACGCAATGGTATTTTGATGGTTGAAGGCGAAGCAAAATTTATTTCTGAAAAAGAAGCTCTTGAGGCTTTGAAATTCGGTCATAAAGCTTTGGGTGTTGTATTTGATGCTCAAGATGAACTCCGTCAAAAGACCGGTAGCAAAGTAAAACGCGTATTTACACCAGCAGCAATCGACGAGACTTTCAAAAAACAAGTTGAAGACTTCTTAACTCCAAAAATCAAAGCGGCTCTTTCAATTCAAGAAAAGCAAAAACGTTATGAAACTGCTGGCGCGGCTGTAAAAGAAGCGGCTGCTAAGTTTGTTGCGACTGCTGCTGAAGCTGATCAACCAAAATTGAAAAAGCATCTCGACTTTTTGGCTGAAGGTGTGAAGTACAAAGTGGCTCGATTCATGATTTTAGATGATAAAATTCGTATCGATGGACGTAACACAACGACAGTTCGCCCCATTCTTTGCGAAGCTGCGATCTTGCCACGCGTGCACGGTTCAGCGCTTTTCACACGCGGTGAAACTCAAGTTCTCGGCACCGTGACTCTTGGTACTGGTGATGATGAGCAAATGATTGATGCTCTTGGTGGAACTTTGAAACGTAAATTCATGCTTCATTATAATTTTCCTCCATTTTCAGTCGGTGAAACAGGTCGTATGGGCGGACAAAGTAGACGCGAACTCGGCCATGGAAACTTGGCTGAACGCGGTTTGAAACCTATTCTTCCTGATTTCGAAAAATTTCCGTATACAATTCGTATTGTTTCTGAAGTTCTAGAAAGCAATGGTTCAAGCTCAATGGGAACAGTTTGCTCAGGCACGATGGCGCTTCTTGATGCTGGGGTTCCGATTAAAGGAAACGTTGCGGGTATCGCAATGGGCCTCATTAAAGAAGGCGACAAAGTTGCAGTTCTTTCCGATATCTTAGGTGACGAAGATCATTTGGGTGACATGGATTTCAAAGTCGCAGGTACTCGCGAAGGAATCACAAGCGTTCAAATGGATATTAAAATCGATTCAATCAGTTTCGACATTATGGAGAAAGCTCTCTTTCAAGCGAAAGAAGGCCGTATTCATATCTTAGGCGAAATGGAAAAAGCGATTAAATCTCCACGCGGAGAAATTTCTGAGTTTGCTCCAAGAATTGAAACTCTTAAAATTCGTCCAGAAAAAGTGCGCGAAGTGATCGGCGCTGGCGGTAAAGTCATTAAAGGCATTATCGAAGAGACGGGTGTTAAGATTGACATCGAAGATGACGGAACTATCCATATTGCAAGTTCGGATCCACTTAAGAGCAAACGTGCGATTGAAATCATCAACGGAATTTGTGCAGAAGCTGAACTTGGCAAGACCTACAATGGTCGCGTTGTTAAGATTATGGATTTCGGTGCCTTTGTCGAGATCTTCCCAAATAATCAAGGCCTTCTCCACATTTCTGAAATTTCGCACGAGCGAGTTCGAAATGTGACAGATGTACTTAAAGAAGGTGATCGTATCGACGTAAAAGTTTTGGATATTGATCGCGCAGGCAGAATTAAATTGTCTCGCAAAGCTCTTCTCGATGCGCCACAGGGGCAACATAACTAAATCGTCATAGGAGCACTTAAGTGATGCCAAAAACGGCTTCTCGTAAATCGAAAGCTCAGGCACCGGCTGAGCTTGCTCCAATTTATAGAAAAACAGTTTTAGATAATGGCGTGCGTGTTGTGACAGAACAACATGCACATGCTCGTGGAGTCGTCGTCGGCATTTGGGTTATGGTCGGGACTCGCGATGAAACGCCCGATATTGCCGGGATCTCCCATTTTGTTGAGCATATTGTTTTTAAACGCACAGAAAATCGATCGGCTTTTGCAATTGCTCGTGACATGGAAGCGGTTGGCGGTGAACTCAACGCATTTACTTCTCGTGAGTATACTTGTTTTTATACTCATAGTTTAAAAGAACACCTCGAACTTTCGGTCGATGTGTTGACGGATCTTGTTTGTCGCGCTCGATTTGACAAAACAGATTTCGAAAAAGAGAAGCAGGTCGTACTTCAAGAGATTCATATGTCTGAAGACAATCTCGAAGACCTCGTTTTTGATGAGTACTTTGAAAATGTTTTTGGCGAACATCCTTTGGGACGACCTATTTTAGGGACGCCTAAGTCGATCGGAAATTTGAGCGTTAAAGATGTTCAAAAATTTTATGATCAACATTATTCGAGTGGCGAAATCGTAGTCAGCGTTGCGGGTGGTGTCGATCACCAAAGTGTCGTTGATCTCGTTCGGGAAAAATTAGTTCCTAAACGAAATAAACGTCCTGAAAAATTATTATTACTGTCTGACAAGCCAAAAATTAAAAAGAATCCGCCAGCTACTCAAGCTTTCCGAAAATTTATTCAGAAGCCATCTGAGCAAGTTCATATCTTGATGGGTTTGCCAGCTGCCCATTTTAGCGACGATTTAAGATTTGAAGCTTACATCGTCAATGCCTTGCTGGGTGGAGGAATGACTTCGCGACTTTATCAAAAAATTCGTGAAGACAAGGGCCTCGTTTATACAATTTATTCGCAGATGAATAGCTTCTGTGACATCGGTTCGATCATGATTTATTCAGGAACTGAACCGAAGCATGTGAGTGATGTATTAAAGCTCACAATTAAAGAAATGAAGAAGCTTTCTGAAAAAGGAATTGCGAAAAAGGACCTCGAGCTTTTTAAAACTCAAGTTCTTGGGCAGATTCTATTGGGAGCAGATGATATCGAGAACCGCATGAACTCACTTGGTGTGAATGAAATGGTTTTTGGCCGGTACCGATCAGTTGAAGAAGTTTTAAGTGAAATTAATGAAGTCAGTCTTAAGTCTGTTGCTAAATATATGGATCGATTTTTTGATCTCAGCGAAATGAGTTTGATGCTCATGGGAGCTCTCGAAGAGAAGCAGGCAAAAGAGCTTTTTTCTTACATGAAAAAAGAATTGAAAGGTAAATAATATGAAACAGAAAATATTTATTAAAAAATTAGAAAATTTCAAAGGCGAGCTACCTCAATATCAAACGTCACTCTCGAGCGGGTTTGATGTGAGAGCTCAGCTAGGTGAAAATTTATTTTTAAAACCAATGCAACGAGCTTTGATTCCGACAGGTATGAGCTTTGAGATCTCTGCTGGACTTGAACTTCAGGCAAGACCTCGCAGTGGACTTGCGATCAAGCAAGGTCTTACCGTGCTCAATTCTCCAGGTACTATCGATGCGGATTACCGTGGCGAAGTTAAAATTATTGTTATTAATTTGAGTGAAGAGACAATTGAAATTAAAGACCAAGATCGCATCGCTCAGTTGGTGCTTTGTCCGGTTCTTCAGGCTGACTTTGTGTTGTCACAAGACTTGGGCACTTCAGAGCGTGGCGCCGGCGGCTTCGGGCATACTGGAGTTTAGAAGTGACTGTCGAGTCGGATGAGCATCGTATATGATCGCTCATCGATTGTTTCGCCTGTCATCGCGTTTCTCATGGCGAGTTCTCCACCAAGACTAAATGCATTTGCAAAATAATAATCTGCTCCCGCACTCAGAATACTACTTGGTGTTGAGTACTGAGTGCTCGTTCCACTTTGAGTGAGTGTCAAATATCGTGCGCCGATACCACCACCGATTTTACCTCTAATGTTTGGGGCAAGTATGCCCTTGCCATAAAACATGAGATCAAATTCGCGAACAGCGACACTCGATTTTGAATAAGATTGATCTCCGAAAGTGACGAGTGTCCCTTCTGAAGATAAATGCTCTGAAAACAAATCAATGCCTAATGAAACTTGCACGCCTTGTTGGCCAACATAAATTTTTTCTTTTGGAGTATCAAGAGTTTGAAAAACACTCGCATAGGCAACACCTGCGTGAATCGTGGTGTTTTCAAAAGACTCGCTGCTACTGGCAGGGGCTTTAGCTCGACTTTTGGCTTGGGCAGGGGCTTTTGACAAATCTTTTACAATCGCATCGTAATTTTGAAGTTCTTCATCTGAGCTTACGCTATCGCTCTGATCATCGACTTCGGCCCAGGCTGGATGAGCTAAAACGACAACAAGTAGACTGCATACAGAAAATAAAACCAGTTTTTTTGTTTTCATACTTAGATTGTAGCAAGGAAATTTTGTTTTGCAAAACTTTGCCTGGTGAAAACGGACCACTGTTTGTAGAATAAAATAATGGCATACAAAGAAAAGCGATACTGTGCGTTTTGTAAAAATCTTCGCACGTATTACACGAAGAGACATATCTCCGCCTTTGATATCTTGGTATGTGGCCTCGCAAGCCTTGCTGCCATGGCTTTGGTCTGGCAAGACTTTAATATTAAAGTCTTCTACTTTTTTGTGACGGCTGTTATCACTTCTGAAATATTAGTTCGCTTGAGATGGCGAATGAAAATGATTTGCGACTTTTGCGGTTTTGACCCGGTTCTCTACAAGCGAGAGCCTGCGCGTGCTGCTGAAAAAGTGAAAGCCTTCATAGAGGCGCGTAAGACTGACCCAAAAATGTTGCTTAAGCCCTATCCAAAGCTTGAGCCGATCAAAAAGCGAGCGGTCGATCCATTTCTTGCTGTCAAAGGAGTTCGCTCCAATCTTCCTAAGGTGAAATCAAAGGCGAGTGTAGCAGAAAAGACGATCTCGAATAGCTAAATCCCCAGCAAAACCATGTGTAAAGCTTGAGCTTAATACCAGGATAGTTTAGGCTCTACATAATGAATACTTTGATTTGCGTCCCGACTTACAACGAGTGCGAAAATGTCCTCCAGATTTTGAGCGCTATATTAAATGAAAATCCAAAAGTTCATATACTCGTTATCGATGATAACTCTCCAGATGGTACAGCGAAACTTGTTCAGAATCTGATGCTGAGTGAAGAGAGAGTGAAACTTCTTTCACGTGCTGGAAAAGAAGGATTAGGAAAAGCCTATCTTGCAGGTTTTGCTTGGGGACTTAAAAATGGATACGACGTGATCGTCGAGATGGATGCCGACTTTTCTCATCGACCAGTAGATTTAAAAAAGATTATTGAGGCAATCAAAGACAAAGATTTTGTCATTGGTTCACGCTATGTCTCCGGTGGAGCGACAGTGAATTGGGGACTCATTCGTAAAATCATTAGTCGTGGAGGAAGCTTCTATTCGCGAACTATCTTAGGTTTTCCTATCAATGATTGGACCGGTGGATTTAACGCTTGGAAGAGAAATGTCCTCGAACAAATTGGTTTAGATAAAGTAGGCTCTGAAGGATACAGTTTTCAAATTGAATTAAAATATCGTGCGTGCAAAGCAAAATTTAAATTTCAAGAAGTACCAATTCTCTTTGAAGATCGAAGAGTCGGTCAGAGCAAGATGCGATTTAAAATTGTTATCGAGGCTTTTTGGAGAGTTTGGATCATGCGACTCAAAGTATGAAAATATTATTTTTGGTCAAAGCATTGCAAAAGTATTTTGTCCGCTCGATTTTGAGCTGGGCAGTTTCATTTTCATTACTCCCGCAAGCTTTTGCACAACCCGCAAATTCTAATGCGCCAACGCCTACGCCAACTCCGACGCCGGCGGCTTCTCCTGCGGCTCGTGCACAAGCTCGCCCAGCTAAAGGGGCTGCTCCCGCGCCGGCGGCACCGGCTACGACTCCCACGCCAGGGGGAGCTCCAAAAAAAGTAGAGGGCCAATGGGCGACTGTTAAAACCGACAATGCATTAGTTTATGACCAGCCCGATTTTGATGCTCCGACACTCATGTATTTACCTGCAGGCCAGAAGATTCGTATTTCAAACAAGTCATTTGGATCGTATTTTAAATTCTACCGAGTGAAAGTGAGCCAAACAAAAATCGGCTACATTACCACAATCGACGTCATTCCTCAAAAACCAGGTCCGCCTGAAAAAGGAATGGCCCGCGGTAAAGGTAAAAGAGGCAAAAAGCAGGCGAGTGGTAAACCCACAACTGGAAAGTACCCTCCTGTAAAAGCTTTTATTCAGACCAAGTACATGGGCTTTTGGATCGGAAATTTAAATTACAAAGAAACCATTCCGGGAATTAATCCAACTGCGACTATGCTTTTTTACGGGGTTAAGCTGACAGGTCCACACACTCTGATGACTTTACCAACGGACTTCAATTTGTTGATTCATTATGGAGCTCCGCCGTATTACAGCCAGTTTTCGACGGTGAAACCAGCGGGTTTTGCGATGATCGTAGACTGGCTAGCCATGTTTCCATTCTTAGACAAACAAAATAGCTCGTTTTACATTGGTCTGGGGCCACTACTTGACTACTCAAGCTTTCAGTTCGGAACGACAGCAGGTGTCGTGAGCTCGTCAGAGCTCAGCATAGGTCTAAGTGCTGAAATCGGCTACGGTATTAAACTCGGCACCAATTGGTGTACCCGCATCGAATATAAGTATATGTGGGAGCGAGCGAACTACACATCTTACGGTCTCGCCGTTCAAAACCGTTTTTAAGTCATTGACTGAGTTGGTCAGCTAAAGATAGCTAATATGCATGAAAATAGCAGTGCTTTCGCAAGACGTCGTCAATCAAATTGCTGCAGGAGAAGTGGTCGAAAGGCCCAGTCATCTTATCAAAGAATTGGTTGAAAACAGCCTCGATGCAGGAGCTACAAAAGTCGAAGTCGAATTTTCAAGCGGCGGACGTAATGTCCGTGTCAGTGACAACGGCTCTGGAATTGAATCTCAAGATTTAGCCCTCGCTTTACAGAGACACGCAACAAGTAAGATCTTAGCTTCAGAAGATCTTTTTGCTCTCACAAGTTATGGATTTCGCGGAGAAGCACTCGCGAGTATTGCGGCGGTATCAAAGCTCAATCTGATTTCAAAGCAAAAGGCGAGTACTCAAGCTTATCAAGTTGAAAGCGAATTTGGAAAGATAAGTCCCATTACAGAAGTGGGTGGCAACGAGGGCACGACAGTTTTAGTTCAAGAACTTTTTGAAAATATGCCCGCCAGACTTAAATTCTTAAAATCAGAAGTTGCGGAGTCGACACAAATCAAGCAAACGCTTAAGGCCTTTGCGTTGATTCATCCCGAGATTGAACTGAGAGTACGACAAGAGAAATTGATTTTTGCATTTAAGGCTCAGACTTCAATGCTGGCACGAGCGAAAGAAGTCTTGGGAACAACTGAAATTTTTGAAAGCGAAATGCAACTTGGAGCTTTGCAGGCGCGAGTTTTATTTTGTTCACCTCACCATGTAGGAGGCAATTCAAAAGGTATTTGGTTATTTGTTCAAAAGCGTTGGGTCCAAGATCGTAGCATGCAAGCGGCGGTCATCGAGGCCTATCGTGGCTTGCTGATGCACGGCGAGTACCCTCATGTAGTGGTAGATCTAAGTGTTGATCCAAGTGAAGTGGACGTGAATATTCATCCAACTAAATCAACTGTTAAATTTCGAGATAACAGTTCGGTTTTTCGGGTTGTTCAGCGAGCACTGAGACAAGGGCTTGAGCAGGCACCATGGGTTCAAGGACAAGAGATCGCGCAGCACTTGTCTTATTCGCCTTCACCACCTCAACCTGAAATGCGACAAGAAAAGTTTTCGGGAGCGGCCGAGCTTGAGCAAACTCAACTTCGACAAAAAGTTTCTGAACCAATGGCGAATTATGTTGCTCGTGAATCTGTGTCTCGCCCTGCGGAGGCGGCTCCTCTTGGTATTGCCATTCAAAATCATGGAGCTCCACTTCAGAAAAAATATTGGTCTCAGTTGCAAGTTTTGGGTCAGGCCCAGCAAACCTACATACTTTCTCAGAATGCGAGTGCTATGGTGATTGTCGATCAGCATGCCGCCCATGAGAGAGTCATGTATGAACGCTTGATGCAGTCTTGGAATGACAAAAAATTTGAGATTCAAGACTTTTTGTTTCCGCTTAGCTTTCAAATGGAATCCAGCTTGATCGAATCTTTGCTCGTTCACAAAGAAGATCTCGAGTTAATGGGTTTTCAAGTTGAGGCAATGGGGCCAGAACATTTAGCTGTTCGCTCTGCTCCTGCAATCCTGAAAGAATCGGCCATTCAAAAAGCCATTGAAGAACTTGCTCGTGAAATTTCAGAGCAAGGCGGTGGATTTGCCATTGAAAAGTGCATTATGCATATCTTTGCAACTATGGCCTGTCATTCGGCTGTCCGTGCGGGTCAGGCGCTTTCGACTGAAGAAATGAAGGCGCTTCTTGTTCAAATGGATGAGTTCGCGCTTTCTAGTTTTTGTCCTCATGGCCGACCTGTTTCGGTTGAGTACGCATTTCATAAGCTAGAGAGAGATTTTGGAAGAATTAACTAACCAGAACAGAGTTATTTTTGTTGTTGGCCCAACCGCCACAGGCAAAAGTGATCTGGCCGTGTCTCTCGCTGAACACTACAAAGCTGAAATTATCAACGCAGATAGTATTCAGTTTTATAATCAAATCGAAGTCGGCACAGCAAAGCCTTCGTCTGAACTGCTTGCGCGTGCCAAACATCATCTTCTTTCTTTTGTTGATCCGCCGCAGACTCTGAGTGCTGGTGATTTCACACGAAGCGCTGAACGTGTATTGGTTGAGCGAACGCGCCAAAATATAAAGAACTTTATTCTTGTCGGAGGCAGCGGCTTTTATATTCAAGCACTTGAAAAAGGCATGATTCCGGCACCCCAAGTGAGCGATGAGATGCGAGAGAGAATTAAACTTAAGTTTGAGGCCGAAGGCCCTGAAAAACTATGGAACGAAATTCAGAAGTTAGATCCTGAATACGCTCTTAAAGTCTCAAAAAATGATTCTTATCGTGTGCAGCGAGCGCTTGAAATTTTGCAATCTGGAACCAAGACGATCTCTGAAGCCCAGCGTGATTTTGCCACTCAGAGCTCGTTTTTAAAAAGTAATTTTCGCATTCAAAAAATTGCTCTCGATCTTGATCGGGATTATTTGAGAAAGCGAGTCGGCTTAAGAACAGAGCAAATGCTAGCAAGCCACTGGGTCGAAGAAGTGAAAGCCCTAAGAGAAAAGTCTTTTGGCGAGTGGGCTCCGCTGAAAAGCGTTGGATACTTTGAAGTTGGTGAATTTTTAGACCAAAAAATATCAAAGTCTGAGTTGAAAGAGAAAATTGTGACTAGCACTATGCAGCTCGCTAAAAGGCAGCGGACTTGGTTCAAACGTGATGCCGAAAACCACTGGATTGTGAAGGCAAAGGCAGCACCAAAGGAGTTTTTTGAGGCCGCAAAACAGCACCTGGATAGAGCGCTCGAACTTGACTAATTTATAGAAAAAGTTAGAAGTAGTACATGAGAAGCATGACTGGCTACGGACATACCAACTTTTCGAGCAAAGACCTCGAACTCGATGTTCAAGTGAAGTCCGTCAATGGTCGATTTTTAGACATTCGTCTTCATCTCCCTCGCGAATATAATTCCTTCGAAAGCGAAATAAAAAAATTGATCTCAGGGACTCTCATTCGTGGAACAGTTGATGTTTACTGTGCTCGCAAGATTCGTGCGAGTGCGAAGCAAGTGGCACTTGAAATCAACGAAGACGTTGCCAAACTCTATGTAAAATCCTTAAAAGGCCTCGCGAAAAAATTAGATCTGAAAGAAAGTCTGAGCCTTGATATCGTTGTGAAACTTCCTGAATTGATGAATCTTAAAATTCAGGACAAGGTGACGCCTCTTGAAAAACAAAAACTGCTGGGACTTGTTGAAAAATCTCTTAAGCTTTGTGAGGCCGAACGTATTCGCGAATCAAAAGCTCTGGGCGAAGACATTAAAAAGAACCTGAATAAACTTAAAAGTTTTGTTGATCAGTGTGAGAAACTACGTGAGCAGGTCAATGGCGAGTTGACCAAAAAATTTGAAGAGCGCTTAAAGAGCCTTGGTCTCAATTCCGAAATTGACCCTGCTCGAATCGCACAAGAAATCATGATTCAGATTGATCGATCGGATATTAACGAAGAGTTAAGTCGACTTTCAGAACATATTCAGGCCTATCTAAATTTAATTGACGATTCTAAAA
The DNA here is from genome assembly GCA_043739525.1 of Bdellovibrionales bacterium. GTDB lineage: Bacteria > Bdellovibrionota > Bdellovibrionia > Bdellovibrionales > JAMPXM01 > JAYTQQ01. Next base: position 458 of record JAYUEB010000403.1, on the reverse strand, counting down.
GTTATGGCAAAAAAATGGATTTCTATGCGCAAGAGCTTCTTCGTGAGGTCAATACGATAGGTAGCAAGAGCCAAGTCGCAAAAATGACGGCTCTCGTTGTGGATGCGAAATCTGTGGTCGAAAGAATCCGTGAACAGGTGCAGAACATCGAATGAATACAATCAACGACTCAAAAGCTCAAAAGCACAAAACCAGGATGATTATCATCGTGGCGCCATCTGGTGCTGGAAAGTCGAGTTTCGTTGATCGTATAACAAAAGAGTTTGATGTCTTGAAAGATACGGTCACCTACACGACACGTCCTATGCGAGCCGGCGAATCCGAAGGCAATCCTTACTATTTTGTGAGTACCGAGAAGTTTAAAGAACTAATCGAGCAGAATTTTTTTGTTGAGTGGGCTCACGTTCACCAAAATATGTACGGTACCCCTTTTTATCAAATTGAAGAGGCCTTTAGTA
>JAYUEB010000402.1:0-4910 GCA_043739525.1 Bdellovibrionales bacterium | reverse complement strand
AAGTGCGGATGGATTTGAATCTGATTTCTTGTTGTAAACAGAGCGTGAAAAAACCGCTGCCTAAGCATTTTCGAAAGCCGCTTTTAGCTTCTTTATATCGAGTTTTTTCATCTTCCACATCTCGAACGTCATAGCTTCTTTTTTTGCTTTGTTTTTTGTCGTGTTCCACTTGTCGAATTGTGCGGGCGCAATCTGCCAGCGGACTCCGAACTTGTCGATCAGCCAACCACACTGCACGGCTTTGCCGCCACCAGCTGTTAGTTTTTTCCAGTAGTAGTCAATCTCACGTTGAGTTTTACAAGGCAGCACCAATGAGATCGAATTATTGAATGGAATATTTGCGTAGCCGTTTAAGAGCATAAGCTTTTGTCCCAGAAGAGTGATGTGTGCTGTGAGGACGGAGCCTTCTTTCACGCCCATTGGATTTTTTCCCCAGTAGGAGAATTTTCCGACTTTCGAGTTTTTGAAAATGGAGTTGTAGAATTTAACCATTTCGGCGGCACTTTTGTTCGACCAGATGCAGGTGTAGGCTTTCGGCATTTTGGCACTCCTTTTTTATTAATTTAAATCAAGAGTGGGAGTTTTTGTATATGCTTTGCGTTTATGTGGACGCCTATAGCAAAGCTCCACGAATTGGATGAAATCTGCTAAACCGAAGTTTGACTTCCCATTTGCGTGCAATACGATACCGAGCATGAAGACACAACAAGCGCATATCAATTCTGGCTTTGGCTTTAAATCAACCGCTACTGAGGTCGCTGAAGGCATCGACCTCAACGAAAAGATCGTCGTTATCACCGGCGGGCATTCGGGAATTGGCCTCGAAACGACCCGCGTGTTATCTCAAAAAGGTGCTCGCGTGATCGTTGGGGCTCGAGACATTGAGAAGGCAGCTCAGGCTCTCAAGGGAATAGAGAATGTTGAGATTATCGCGCTTGATCTTTCTCGACCGCCCTCGGTTGATCAGTTTGCTCAGAAGACTTTGGCGATGACAAAGAAGATCGATATTCTCATCAACAATGCTGGTGTTATGGCGATGCCCGAAACACGAGATGAGCGCGGATTCGAAATGCAGTTCGCGACAAACCACCTCGGACATTTTCAACTCACAGCACGCCTTCTCTATGCACTCAAAAGTACAGGCAAGGCTCGAGTCATTACGCTTTCATCAGCGGGGCATCGTTTTGCACCGGTCGACCTCGAGGATCCAAATTTTAAAAATCGCGCCTATGATAAATGGAAAGCCTACGGCCAATCAAAAACCGCGAATTCACTTTTTGCAATTGAACTCGATCGCCGCATGCAAGACCAAGGCGTTCGTTCTTTTGCGGTTCACCCAGGTCGAATCGTTGATACGTCTCTCATGCGTCACATGGAAGAAGCTGAATTTATCGCGGCATCGGCAGCATCGCCAGCCTTGGCTAAATCGGTCGCTCAAGGTGCTGCAACAAGTGTTTGGGCTGCGACAAGTCCACAGCTTGATAATATGGGTGGCGTTTACTGTGCTGATTGTGAAATCGCCCCACTCGTGACTGACGTTACGAAAGAACCCGCTGGCGTTCTCAAATGGGCTGTTGATGAGGATATTGCGAAAGCTCTTTGGGAACTGAGTGAGACGCTGATGACGAGAGTTAAAGCTCCCAAAAATACTTCGAAATTGAGATGAAGCATTTCACAGACAGAATTCACTTTGCTCATGCCGCCGAGCCGAAGTTTAGAGACGGAACTATGAAGGATTAAAAAGCTATCATATCTAATATCTGAATTGGAGGCGACTTGAATCGGAACCTAGAAGCCTTATTTATTCTTTGAATCCAAAGATTTGATTAACAAAGAGCTTCAAGCCGCGCGCTGCGAGAGCAAACTTTGAAAGAGAAGCTTCAGATCAATAAGGCTTCCCTTGTGGATATGTACTTTCGACGGCATTTCTATTAATGACTGGACCCCCGGTCCACCGAGTATGAGATCCGAATGAGGCTTCGAAGGCTGGGAGCTTAAATAGATTTCCCAAGCTCTCAAAGCTTGGGCCAATTCTTGATCGGTAAATATTGAGACCCCGACCAGCTTAACCTCTAAATCAGCCGCTAGAGCGAAAATCTCTTCATAAGGAGAGCTCGGAAATAGGCACTTAGAGGTAATCCCCTCATTTAGAAGATACTCGCCAATAAGCCGTATTCCAAAAGTATGATAATTTCCATCTGCGCAGGCGAGAAGTACCGCTGGTTTTCTTCTCCTCAATTCCTTCTTTTCTTTAGCTTCACGATTTTCAATTTCAAAGAAAAGACCTTCAATTAAAATTGAAAACTCATGTTCGTGTCTGATCGTGGCCTCACCATTAAATTGAAGCTGAGCAATTTCGCACATAAGTGGCTGCATGACTCCGACCAGAAGGTCCATTGGAGTAATTCCAAGCTCTATAGCTCCACTTAAAAGCTCTGAAGGAATCCGATTTTTAAGGACTAAGAGGTCCCTTCGAATTGAGTCAAAAAAATGTTTCATCGGCAGGGCTGAGCTTACAAGTTGTTCGTTTTTTGTAACGAAAGCTTTACTGCACTCTAAGCAAATGCCGTGAGTCATACTGTAGTCGTGAAAAGGATCAATCTCACCTAAAAATGTTTGGCAATACGCACACCATTTATGCATGGGCTTAAGCTCGGCTTAAAACCTCTCAAACTTAAGAGCCGAGCGGAGCTAAACATTGAAAACGGCAATTATCTTAAAAATAAATATAGGAAATTGAGTTGCTAGCCTTAGGTAAAGTAACGACGAAGTAGATATTCGGATTTGATTTGTTAACCATGAGCGTTCCGCCATGTTGCCTAAGGAGCTCTCTAGATATGCCAACTGTAGCGCGAATCCGCGATATCGGAATCTTAACGAGTCTGCATTTAGGTCGCAAACACGGGGAAAAATGTCGTCCCGCGCTCGACTAGGGTATACATAGTTTTTAATTTACGTCTTAAAATTAACTTGTTCGTCACGAATTTAGGGTTCAATTTTGTCAAAATCGAAGTACTCGAAGGAGAAAAAATACCCGTTCGAGATCCCAACAAAGATGATCTACTCACACCGCAAAATTCGGCATTGATCATTATTGATTATCAACCTGTTCAGGTTACGTCAGTGGCGTCGATGGCGCGAAAAACATTGGTTGAAAATATTGTCTCAGTCACCAAAGGGGCTCGTCTTTTTGGTCTTCCGATCGTTCTATCGACTGTTAATGTTGAATCCGGAAAAAACCAACCGACCATCCAACAATTGAGTAGCATCTTGCCAGAACAAAAGTCATTCGATCGTTCGACTATCAATGCTTGGGAAGACAAAGAGTTTGTGCAAGCAGTTCGCGCGTTAGGTCGCAAAAAGCTCATCATGACCGCGCTATGGACCGAGGCTTGCCTCACGTTCCCAGCACTGGATGCGATGAAAGAAGGATTTGAAGTTTATCCAGTGGTGGATGCAGTTGGCGGAACTTCTCCAGAGGCTCACCAAGCAGGTCTTCAGAGAATCATCCAAGCGGGCGCGAAACCAATTAGTTGGGTGCAAATGCTTTGCGAGTTGCAACGCGATTGGAATCGAACAGACACAGCTGGTAAATTCGCCGAAATTCTTTTTTCCGTAGAAGGCCATTAGACACTATGAGTAGCATGGGACTTGCTGAAACGATCAATCAGTCTTGTATGCCATACACTCATTGAAAACTGGAGTGAGGGGACTTTTGGTAAACGGTTTTGGAATTTATTCGGAGCCAGCCGCCAATTTGAAACTTCAAGCGCTTCTTCGTTGGGAAAATAATGGCGAAAAACCATTTCTCGAAAGCTTACAACACGAAACGAATACGGGCCGAAGTAGCATTGGGCTAAATTCTTTTTGAGGTGCAGTAAGCACAAGTAAATTTCATTTGTGGCAGTTACACTTGGTCGATCTTTCAAAGCCGCGAATGACACTCCCATCGGAATGTTGTTGGCTGTTCTAAGCGTTTCTAACACCCAAAAGATACGGATCTGGCCGGTCAAAATTATACTGAAGTTGAGGCATGACCTCAAGGTGTTTACAGCTAGACGAAATTTGTTTTTTGCCTTACAAAACGGGTATGAATCACGATCAACGCAGCTTCGGCTGGAACTTCGACAATAGCTTTGCGCGACTACCCGAGTTCTTCGTTGAGCGGGTCAAGCCTTCTTCGGGACCGGCGCCGAAGTTGGTGTTGTTCAACCAAGAGCTCGCGCAGATTTTGGGATTGAACGCTCAAGAACTTGAGACTCGAGGCCACGATTTCTTATCCGGAAACGCTCTCTTTGACGGCTCGGAGCCCATTGCGCAAGCTTATGCGGGTCATCAGTTCGGGCACTTCAATATGCTTGGAGACGGGCGCGCTCATCTTTTAGGAGAGCACGTCACCGCAAGCGGCGAACGATTTGATATTCAACTAAAAGGTTCGGGTCGCACGCGCTTTTCTAGGAGGGGCGACGGGCTCGCGGCACTGGGTCCAATGCTGCGCGAGTATGTCATCAGTGAAGCTATGTTTGCCCTAGGCATACCAACAACGCGAAGCCTTGCAGTTGTGTCAACGGGTGCACAAGTTGTACGTGAAACACCCATGCCCGGGGGAGTTCTCACCCGAGTTGCTAGTAGCCACATCCGCGTAGGAACGTTCGAGTATGCAGCCGCCTTCCATGATGGAAAATATCTACGTGAGCTTGCCGACTATACACTTCGTCACCACTATCCCGAGTTTCTGTCACAGCCTGAACCCTTTGTCGAACTTTTGAAAGCTGTGATCGAGCGCCAAGCTTCTTTAATCGTTAAATGGATGCACGTTGGATTTGTTCACGGGGTCATGAACACCGACAATATGACACTTTCAGGTGAGACAATCGATTACGGCCCTTGTGCATTTATGGACAACTATT
>JAYUEB010000401.1:0-4910 GCA_043739525.1 Bdellovibrionales bacterium | reverse complement strand
GTCTTTCTGAACTTGATAAGCCTGACTCACCACTTTTTGAAGTCGGCGATATGTCTTCTTGAGTTACATCTGCCATGAAGAATTGTCGTTGCTCTATTAGAGCCTGAGTCTTTCTAAAATTCCATATGTCGAACACAAAGGGCTTGTCGAAATCTGCGGATTTCAGATTGGCTGAAATTGTCCAGCAGTTTTCAAATCCACTTCTAAGGCCCTTAGACTTTAAGTCGTTTCCAATCCTAAACTCACAAGATTTGCATTTGCTATCTACTTGAGGCTGGACGAAATTGTTGTTCTGACTGATCTCTGATAGCAAATCAACCATCTGCTCAAATGATCGTCCGTTCTCGAAGGTCATCTCCCATACGAGTTTTACCTCATCATCGACTGGTACTCTTATCAGCAACTGAACTCCAAGCGATTCCCTTGTTGCATCAGCAGCTACTTTGACTCGAACCTGTTCGCCTTCAGATTTATTGAGAAAAAACTTCTGGTTCAGCCCATCAACTGAAGCGACGGCAGACTTGTCTGCAAGCATGAGCGAGCTGCTAACCTTAAGTTTTGGATACGCAAGTTTTAGCACATGAGTTTGGAAAGCAACGTCGATCAGGTACGGTTCCCACTCTGAATTTATCTGCGCGTCGCCTTTTTTAAGTTTTGCTTTGTTATAGAATGGATCTTCGATATTCGGGTCGAAGCTCTTGGCTTTGACCTCAATCAATTCAACATGATCTCCGTTCTTTACAACCACATCGGCCTTAACAAATAGGTTTTCATATTTGAACGCAGCTTCGTAGATCGTTACCTTATCTTGGCTCATCATCATTGCGGTTTGTTCAGCGGCGGCGTCTTTGTCAGTAGTCGTAACCTCAACACCATTTGGATAATATATTTTTGCGAGTTCACCGACCTGAAAACCGCCTTCAGCAAGGGCCTGAAGGAACGAGTTATCTGAGTTATTGTTTCCGTATTCCTTGTTGTCCAAATAGAAAAGTTTAGTCGGACACTCGTATCCCACCTTAAAGCGTGATTTGGTCAAGAATCGCCGTTTAGCAGTCACTGCTTGAAGACCTCTCTAGTAGTTAAGATATTGAATTGACTACATCTTCTCGGTTTAACTCTTTGAAAGATAAACGGGCCAAAGTCGGACAAAAGACGGCGTTCTACACGGTATAACAGCGTGAAACACATTGACTCCTGGCCTGGTCGCGTTATACACGCTGGCAACACCCTTACCAGGACAAAGGTCATGTCGAAAACCAAAGCAATTAGACTTTCTGACGGAGAAGAAAAGCTCATAGAAGAATTTCTCCGTATGAATCCGATATTCGACTTTTCGTCTTTGGCGAGGACGGCAATTATTTCGTTTATCCAGGACCCTAAAATGAGAATCACACCCGTTAAGAAAAAGATGACTTCTCAAAGAAGAGGAGAAGCAAATGTCTGATATGGAATTACAAACCAGTCCATCAAATTTAATTAAGTTTCCGTTTGCCAGTAAAAACGAGGTGAGTACCCTAGATTTTCTGGAAGAGACGCCAACGTACAATCGTCTCGCAAAGGATGCTCGGACTCTCGACATAAAATCGGCATATCGAAGTCAGTTTGATTACTCAATATATAAGAACTTAGAGCTTCGGTACGCTGACAAGCCAATTCGTGGCGGAATTAGCATGAAGACCGCATTTCGTTTGGTAAACTCACATTCGACCTGCCAACAGTGCCTCTACGCATTTGAAATCGACACCTATGGACGCGGCTGTATTCACGACTGTGTTTATTGTTATGCCAAAGCTGAACTTACTGTTCACGGCTATTGGAATAATCCAATCCCAGTTCCAGTTGATCTGAACGAGATCCGAAAGGCTTTCTATAACGCCTTTGAAACAGATAAAAAAGGTAAGTGGAGAGATCTCCTCTTAAAGAAAATTCCTCTTCGCATCGGCTCAATGAGCGATTCATTTATGTGGGTCGATCAAAAATATAAAATAACTCAGGAGCTGCTAAGAATTCTAAAGTTCTATGATTATCCCTATGTGGTTTTCACTCGATCAGACCTGATTGCTCACGACGATTATATCAAGTTGTTGGACCCCAAGTTAGCATCAATCCAATTTAGCATGTCTTCGGTCAATGATAAGATGGCTCGTCTTATCGAACCTGGCGCACCTTCCCCTAAGAGACGCTTAGTTGCTTTGGAAAAGCTGACTGAGGCTGGATTTTGGACAACGGTCAGAATCAATCCATTGTTTCCAATCTATCCAGACGGATATTTTACTGATCCAACATTTGTGAAAGATGAATCAGTTCCTCATTTCGACTACTCATCGTTCGACATGATCGACGAAATTGCGAGTCACAAAATACCTTCGGTGCTTGCTGGCTTTGTTCGACTTAGCGGATTTGGAATCAACAATATCTCAAAGGTTACAGGAGTTGATCTCAGAAAATTCTATCGAGATGACCAAAGTAAATCGCGTCGCGATTATCACTTCTCTGACAAGGAAATTCGGTATTACTACGAACAGCTTAAACAGCGTTGCGTGAAAGCAGGAGTGCAATTCACGACATGTTACATTGGCAACGGAGAAGGGCATTTTTGGAAAGATCAAGATCTCTGGTCGAACAAAAAGGACTGCTGCAATATCAAAGATCGCGTAAAATCCTTCAAGACTGATGCTAGAGAGGTTCAGTTTCAAGATCGCCTGAAGTTTACGAATCATAAAGATGCAGCGCCAACTTCTGATCGGCTTCATGAAACTCTTATAGAGACTTCTTCGGGTAACCAACTAGAACTATGAGCAAAAGACTTCCTGGCGTAAACATTCAATTTCCGATCTCGCAGTTAATTCTTGAAGGAAAGAAAACTGTCGAGACTCGGACTTATCCCGTTCCTGATAAATATCTGAATCAAGAAATGTGGATCGTCGAAACACCAGGAAAATCCAAGGATTTTAAGGCTCGCGTCGTTGCGAAGGTAGTCTTCACGAAATCGTTTAGATATGAAAGTCGCAAGCAGTTTTATTTAGATCAGAAGCGCCATTGCGTAACGCCTGACTCTCCGTGGGCTTGGTCCGACTCCCCAAAATGGGGTTGGGAAATAAAAGTTCTCAAAATTCTGCGAGACCCTATGGCAATAAAGCAGAGGGTCGGCATTAGGTTCACAAAAGAAGTCGAAGTCTAAGCTGCGACATCCTTTGAGGTTTTGTTAACTTTTTCCTCGTAGAACTGCTCAACCATAGCGATTTCCTTTTCGGATAGATCATAAACTCCATAGACGAGTCTATTCAATTTCTTAAGGCTTTCAGCGTCCTTCGGCTTCTTCAGCAGCTGTGAGACTACCCCTATAATTTGCTGTTGCGATTTCACATCAACATCTTTTATTGGAATTTCCGACAGGGGAGTTCTTATAAGTTCTAACGCCTCACCCTTACGCTTGCCTCTGCTGTACAACCAAAGAAAGTATAGTTTTGAATTTATCATTCCTCAAATATATTTCAGATCGAACTTTGCGTGGTCGGAAGGCGTGATAAAGAAAACGTCCGTAGCCGCATACCAGGGTTTATCGCTGTAACCGAATGTGTTCAGTCTACTTCGTTGAGGGCATACAATCTTCTCTCCCAAAAAAATGTCATGCTTTCTAGGGCGATGTAGATACGGAGGAGAACAAACCGAAGCCGAAATGACTTCTTCAAATTTATTGATGTGAGTCTTTAGTTGTTTGCTCAGTTTTTCAAATTTGTAAATTCGTTTATCCAAATATATCAGACATTCATCTGTTTTTGTCTCACACTGAAATTGATCTATATCGGAGTTCTTAAATAGTGGCTTTATGATTTCTGCCTTTTCGTCTTTCGGTAAATCTAACCGATCCACCTCTTGCTTACTTAATATAAAAATCCCGTCATCTTTCTGAGCCTTGAGATTGAATTTTTCAAGATGCTTAGGGCTTACTTTGTCCGCGCCAGTCTGAATTCCTGTATCAATTTCGGCAATGTCGCCCAGCAAAAATTCAGAATCTCCCATCTTTGATAAGATGAGGTCGATAGCTTTATTCTCTTTCGCAGTTCCACTACCGCCACTTGCCAATCGAATGTACTTCTCTTCTCCATCAAAAAGTTCAGAAGCAGATACCGCCTTTACCGAGGCGCAATTCTCTACTCCAGTTAAAAGATTTTTCAAAAGAGCGCTGTCGCAATTTCCAGTAACATTTGCGGTTATGACTGAAGCGTCGTCTCTCTTTTTGGATTTTGAGATTACGGTTATTAGATTGTGCTGACCTGCTGCTTCACCGAAGACCTTTAGCTCGTTTAAGTTCATCAAAAGATCAATGCGAGATCGCTGATATAGGTCTTCTCTTAGCTTTTTCGCACCAAGTGCTGTTGGATAATAATTTGTTGTAATGAAACCCAGACGACCTTCGTCCTTCAATACATCTAAACCGAGATGGAAGAAAAAATAGAAGAGATCCATTTTACCTTGGTAGAATCGCTTACCCAGCCATCCCTGAGCTATTTCTTGAAAGACTTCCTTGTGACCCTTCTCCCCTAAGTAGGGCGGATTGCCAACAACAGCATCTACACCCTCGTCGAGCAGCTTCCATTTTTTCTTCCAAAGGTCATAAGCAACTAAACTATTCATGGCCTCCAGCTGATCGTCCAATGGTTCAAGTTCATGAAACTCATCGGCGCTCGCCATCCACAATGAGAACTTTGCAAGTTCCTTAGCGAGTGAGTTCTTATCAACGCCAAACACACAATTCTTCAAGACCTCGCGTCGAATTTCAGGCGGCGGCATCTTTACGGACTTGTCGCCTTCATTCATTAGCTGAAGGACCCTAGCTTCGAGAAATCTAACTACGCCTAGAAGAAAGTGACCCGAGCCCATTGCTGGATCAAGGACTCTGAATTTCA
>JAYUEB010000400.1:0-4913 GCA_043739525.1 Bdellovibrionales bacterium | reverse complement strand
ATTTTCCCGCCGTCGTGAGACTTGGGGCGGGAAAATATTTAACAAATTAAAAAAGGAGAATTCCCAATGCTGACAAACTTTAACTCTTACCAAAAAGCTCTTGAACTCTACAAGCTCTGTGAGGGAATCAAGGCGAAAGCATTTTTAAAAGATCAGCTTGAGAGGGCGGCACTCAGTGTTGTTCTGAATTTAGCGGAGGGATCGGCTAAGACTTCACCGAAAGAACGAGCAAGATTTTATGGGATTAGCTATGCTTCACTTCGTGAGACTCAGGTATTACTTGGCATTTTGAATCATGCTGAGGCTGGTATTCTTGCGGATGAGCTTGGGGCTATGATTTATAAGCTTAAATTAATTTAGGTTTGCGGTCTACCGGCAGCAGTAGGCCGTCTGCTGTTTTTCAGTTTCAGTCTCGGTCAGCAGTTTTCAGACTGTTGCCCGTTACTGATATCTGATTTCGGGTATCAGGTATCAGGTTTCAGTTTCGGATATAAAAAAAGCCGCACATTTCTGTACGGCCCGGGGGTTGGGGGTCAAATTTATATTTTAGATTATTGCAATCTCATCATGAGTTCAGCTTGGGTGTTTGTGATTGCTGGAGTCACAAGACCTGCTGTTACTGGTTGTGCTCTGTTGAGTACTGGCAACTGATGGTTGTACACAGAAGCGGGAATTCCATTTGTGATTCCTACCGGTTTCGCAAATACATTTGCTGGAGCAACACCATTTACCGCAGTCGCTTGAGCTGGCATTGTGAAAGGACGAAGACCGCCCGTTCCGAGGGTTCGAAGCTGGATATCTGCTGCTGACCAGTTTGCGATGTCGGCAGCTGCTGCCGCAGTCGCTGCGTCACCATCAAAATGTGGCAGATCTTTTGCTGTAATGAAGTTGGTAGCTCCATAGTTCACTAAAGTTTTTTGGTATTCTTTGAATGGAGCTAAACCACTTGTCGCGCCTTCCGTTCCAACGATGTCGACTTTGCCAAGAGTTTGAAAATCATTTTTGAATTTTCTCTCTTCAGCAGCAAATGCTGTTGTTAGCTGACGTACTCGAGGTTCGAAGTAGGGAAGCATATATTTTTTTACTTCGGCTGTTACACAAGCTTCTGTATCGAAGTCTAAGCCACGAGCTGCTGCTTGAGTCGTATAAACGTCGCAACGTTTTGAGAGCGCATCATGCGCTTTATCCATCTGAGTGTTAAGGGCCTCATACTTTGCTGTATACTTCTCAACGACTTCAACTGCTTTCTTTTCTTTATCGACGAATGTATCAAGCTTATCGAACTTTTTAGATAAAGTTTCAACTTCAGCTTTCACGCCTTTATCTTTTGTATGAGAAGCAAGTAAGCGAATGTCAGCACTGTATCTTTTCATCAAGTCATCGCACTCGTCAAAATCTTGGTCTTCTTTATGATTTTTCTTACAAGTTTTTGCGATTGAAGTCAGAGCATCTTTAGCTAAGTCTTTGCGGATACGGTTTGCTTCTTCTTTATCAATTCCAGCTTCTTTCATTTTTGCATCTGAAAGATTCATGTTTCTCATCTGGCAATTGAGAGTTTGTTCATCGTTCAAATCTTTGCCGTTTTTGTCTGATAAGCAATTCACTTGATCTTGAGCTAACTTATGTTTTGCTTCTTCAAGTTCTTTTTCTTTAGCAAGCTTTGCCGCTTTTTCTTTTTCAGACATCATTGCATCGCAACCAAGAGGCATCAATTGGCTGACGACTTCATCAACCATGCTGTTTGGATCTGTTTTTAAAAGGCCTGCATCTTTAATTTTGTAGATTTCTTTATCGCACTCTTCGCATTGGATAATCTTATTATCATTATCTTTGAAAACACGTTTTGCGTGAGTTCCGTCAGGTAATAACTGAAGACTCATGTATCGTCCGCAGATCAAATCGAATTTTGAGAATGGATTTGTGGTATCGCCTGCTTTTCCAGCCCCAATAACGGTGACTTTAGGATCAGCATCTGATGCCATCGTTGTTTCATGGAGCTCACTAATAAGAGGTCTCCAAGAAAAGTTTAAACCGACAACTAAAAGTAGAAGTCCTTTTAGCACTGCTTGTTTGCTAGGTTTCTTAAGTTTCATAAATCCTCCTGGGACCCATTGGCCATAAATTTAAAACTATTCTTTCATTAACTAGATAATCCAATTCTTGAACCAAATGTGGCCCAAAGCTTAAATCATCATAATGACAGGGAATTTGCTTTGGATTTTGCCTGTCAAAAAGTTCGGCGCGTGTCTATCCGCAAAAATGTGTTTTGGGAGAAGCACCAACGGAGCTTGAAATTTCAAGTGCTTAGCTTGAGACCAATCTCTAGACATGAAAAACCACGGAAAGTGGCGCTTTTGGGGCTTTTTCCCTATGAAAACTGTCTCATTTTGAGAAAATGGCAGTCTGGGGGCAGCAGTCCGCAGTCCACGGTTTGCCAGTTCCAGTCGCGGTTTTCAGGTATCAGTTTGCCCGGCGCTGATCTCCGAGCCCTAGACAACGAGTGTTTTGCAAGTTATTTTAGTTTCCATGAAATTTGAGTTCCTACCAGCTCCCATTAAATTTTTCCCTGAAGCATCTCAATACGAGTGGCAAGACTGGAAATGGCAAATGCGCCACTCTCTTAAGACTCAGGAAGACTTCTCAAAGCACTTAAACCTCACAAAAGAAGAAGAGCAGGGCTTTGCCACGAACTTTTCAGTGCGCTGTACTCCTTATTATTTGAGTTTAGCTTTAGGGCAAACACCTCAAGATCCTATACGCAAAATCATTGTTCCTACGGGACATGAAACTCTACCAGGGCTTCAAGAGATGCTGGATCCTTTGGGAGAGAAGAAAAACAACCCCGCGCCACGTGTGATTCACCGCTATCCTGATCGCGCTCTCTTATTGGTGACGGATACCTGCAGTGTTTATTGTCGCTATTGCACACGTAAGCATTTCACCGCAACAGACCAGGCGTTTATTAAATCTGCGCAGTACGATCAGGCGCTTAGTTATTTTAAATCTCAGAAATCAATTCGCGAAGTCATTTTAACAGGAGGAGATCCTCTCACACTTGGCGATGATCAACTTGAAAATGTGATTCGTGATATCAGCTCTATTGATCATATTGAACTCATCCGTATTGGCACTCGTATGCCAGTCGTTTGCCCGATGCGTGTTACGGATGACTTGGTTACAAGACTTAAAAAATATCATCCTCTTTTTATTATGACTCACTTTAATCATCCCCGAGAACTAACTCTTGAGGCTTCAGGTGCTCTTCTGAAGTTTGTTGATAATGGGTTTCCGGTTTTTAATCAGATGGTTTTGTTAAATGGAGTAAATAACCACGCAGTTATTGTACAAGCACTTTCGCGTAGGCTGTTGAGTCTCAGAACTAAGCCTTACTATATGTTTCAATGCGACCCAAGCTTTGGAAGCGATCACTTGAGAACCTCGGTTCGCGACTCTCTCGCAATTCAACGCGAGTTGTGGGGAAAGCTCTCAGGACTTGCGATGCCAAATTTAAGTTTAGATATACCGGGTGGCGGAGGTAAAACGAGTTTGGTACCAGACTTTCAGACTTCTTTATCGACCGATGCTGAAGGCGTTGAAACCCGCTATTTTAAAGGTTGGGACGGGGTTGAAAATACTTATGTGAGCCCGCCTGACGCTCATATCTTAAAACCTTTTGATGCCGAAATGTATTTTGACGAGTGGAACCAAATCACGAGTTAAGGCTAAACGCGCTCAAGCCGCGCGTATTTAGCACGAAATTTTTTAATCGAATTATCTGCGAAGACCACACTCACATCCATGGCATCACCTGAACCATCGGTTTTGAAGATGGTTCCTATTCCAAATGTGGGATGACGAATGCGCATTCCTTTTTTGTAACCTGCGCCCGCTTCATCCTGACTGTCATCAAAGCTTTCATCTGAAAAGTCTTCGTAGTTGGGGTGGGCGACTTCATCTTTGGCTGGGCGTCTGAAATTACGGCCGTAACCTGAGCCGCCACCGTTTCCGGTGCTGGTACTATTGCCGTTGCCAGAATAGTTCGCGTATTTTTGCATGAAGCGAGACGACTGTTGCGAAGTCTGCATTTCGACAAACTGAGGCGGAATTTCTTTGAGAAATCGACTTGGAGGATTTGCTTGCTCTGATCCCCAAACTTTTCGCGTGCGTGAGTAAGTGAGCGTTAGTTTTTTCTCAGCGCGAGTCATTCCGACATACATGAGGCGTCGTTCTTCTTCGAGGCGGCTTTCGGTCTCATCATTGATGGATTGTCCACTCGGGAATAAACCTTCTTCAAGGCCAACAATAAATACTACCGGGTACTCAAGACCTTTTGAAACGTGAAGAGTCATCATGGTGATCGTGTTGTCATTGTCATTCATGGAGTCGACATCACTAATGAGAGCCATCTCTTCTAGGAAGCTTTGAAGGTTTGCTTCTTCGCCGCGCTCTTCAACGAATTTTGAAATCGCGTTTGCTAACTCTTCTAAGTTTTCTAAACGAGAGTCAGCTTCAGGAGAATCTTCTAATTTTAGTTTGGCCGCATACTCAGTTTGAACAAGTAACTCGGCATAGAAATCATCAAGTGAAAGTGACGGAGCCTTTTCGCGTAAGACCTGCATCAATTCTAAAAATTTGCGAATCTTGCTGGTGGTGCCTGCATTAAACTCTTTGTGGTCGACAGCATAAGCGGCCGCTTGAATTAAGCACACGCTCATCTTTGCGCCAATTTCTTCTACTTTTTCTATGGTCGTTTTGCCGATACCGCGAGATGGTACATTAATGACTCGTTTAAATGCGATGTCATCAGCTGGATTTAAAACGAGCTTTAAATATCCTAAAACATCTTTGATCTCGAGACGATCATAGAACTTCATTCCGCCAACGATTTTGTATGCGATGGAATTACTGCGGAG
>JAYUEB010000399.1:0-4914 GCA_043739525.1 Bdellovibrionales bacterium | reverse complement strand
ATCGGGTAAGATCGACCGAGTTGTGCCTTTAGAACAGGTGCGAGACGATCTCACTCACGCTTGGAAGCAGAGAATTCAAGACCGAATTCACGAGCTCGAAACTGGCGACGCTTTTGGAGTTGCTCTCACTCATGCTAATGTGAGGGGTGGTAATCGATATGACTCAGATTTTTCTGGATTTTTTCGGATGTATCGAGACATTCGAGGTCATGATCTCGTTGTGACTCTAAAAGATGAAGCTACCGTAGAAGAGTTAAAATCGAGATTATCAATGTATGCAGATTCATATCAGCAATTCGAAATGCGACAAAACTCAAATCGTCATGGTAGCTCTAAAGGCAACGAAGAAGTATTGAGTTCATTGCGTGAAAATCTTGATAAAAATGCAAAAGCTTTACGTGAACTTCTCATTCATTTTCAAAGTAAGGAAGTCGTTTCAAATCTTGAAATTGAGTCGACCGCTCAAATGGTTCGATTGGCCCCTTACCATGATGCTGTTAACTTTGGAACAACTACCAATTACAGATGGTCTCGAACGGATGTCGTTACTGAAAGCGCGCTTCTCGCGAAATTTCAAAAACTATCTGAATATCTTAAGGCCTATATTCCTAAACTTAAGATCAAAGACTAAATATATTCATATTGAGACAATTGGGTGTGGTCTAGATTGTCTCATACAAAGTGTTTCAAAATTGTAATTGTTGAGATGTAGTCGATTCCTTGCCACTTAGCAAAATACTAGACATTTTTTAGCTTCAAATCTTCCAGTTTTTAACCGTTTTGGTATCTGAGTTGCTTCTAATAAAAGAGAACTCGGGGGTTTATTCGTGCAAAGATTTGGTCTTAGTTTGATGCTTATGACTGTCTCATTTTGGATCACTGGCAGTTCCGTGCTTGAAGCACAATCAGTGGGCCGCATGATTCGCCTTTCCCAGCACGTTCCTCAACTGCAGATTGAACGTGCGAAGCCTGCGGGTCGTATGGCTCAGGAAACCGAGATTCCTTTAACGATCAGTCTCAATCTTCAGAATCAAGATAAGCTCGAAGAACTCTTGGGGCGTCTTTATGATCCGAAAAATCCCCTTTATGGAAAGTTTTTAAGCTCAGATGAATTTGCTGGAAATTTTTATTTACCCACCCAAGACGTTGAGGCAGTAAAAAATTATTTGTTAGTTCAGGGATTGAAAGTAAAAGGTCAAATTGGTAATACGATTCAAATTTCGGGCTCTGTACAGAATATAGAAAGTGCCTTTGGTGTTCAATTAGATCAGTACATCGTTGCAGAAACTAACGGAACTCAGAACATGCATTTTGCGGCCTCACAGGATCCGCTTTTAAGGTCTGATATCGCTTCAAAGATTCTAAGTGTTCATGGCCTCAACAATTTTTCAAATCGTGTTTCGCACGCTCATATCTTAAATAGCCATGCGGGAATTGGTACCGGACCATCTGGCGGATTAAGCCCAAGTGATCTTCAAAAGGCCTATTCTCTTCCGACAACTTCGGCTTCGGGACAAACTCTTGCGTTGATGGAACTCGATGGTTACTTAGCATCTGATATTCAAATGTATGCGACAAATTTTGGTTTGAAGGTTCCGCCGATCACAAATGTTTTGATTGATGGAGTTTCTGGAGCTGCTGGTGCGGGTGCAATCGAAGTTGCACTTGATATTGAGCTAATGATTGCAGTAGCTCCGAGTGTATCAAAAATTTTAGTTTACGAAGGCCAAAATTCAGATAGCGGAATTATTGATCTTTACTCAAGAATCGCAACGGATAATCAGGCAAAACAGGTTAGTACTTCGTGGGGCGGGCCAGAGGCGCAGATGCCCGTCACGGTGTTGAATTCTGAAAACCTTATTTTCAAACAGATGGCAGCTCAGGGACAGTCGATTTATGCTGCTGCTGGCGATAACGGAGCTTTCGATGACGGCACAAATTTAGGTGTTGATGATCCAGCTTCGCAACCTTATGTGACCGGTGCTGGGGGTACAACTTTATCCTTAAGTTCGGGAGCATATAAATTTGAGAGTAGTTGGTCTTCTGCGGCCTCGGGTTCGACCGCTGCTTCTGGAGGTGGCGGAGGAATCAGTGGCATTTGGCCAATTCCAAGTTGGCAGGTTGGACTTGCCACAACTGCTAACAAAGGATCGCAAACTTTAAGAATGGTTCCGGATCTGTCGGCAAACGCAAATCCAAGCACAGGCTATTCATTTGTCGTGAACGGTAGCTTTGGAGTTGTCGGAGGAACAAGTTGCGTTGCACCCATCTTTGCGGCAGTCACGGCGATTCTCAACAGTGCTCGCGCGGGGAGTGGACTCGCAACATTAGGCTACATGAATCCGATTCTTTATCGACTTGGCCAAAGTTCTCTTTCAAGTATGGCATTCATCGATATTGCGGACTCTTCAACAAATCTTTTTTATCCTGCAACTACAGGTTACGATTTAACAACCGGACTTGGTTCGCCAAATAAATTGTTATTTTCAGAGCTTATTAACCCGATCTTGCCTCCTTCTCCCCCAGGCGGACTCGCAACGGCTTCGCATAATACTGTCGTGAGTTTAAATTGGTCAGCAGCAACAGATGCTCAAAGCTATAACATTTATCGGGCGCCAAGTTCGACAGGACCATTTTCAGTTGTTGCATCCAATGTTTCAGTTCTTAATTTCGCGGATGTTGGACTAACCAATGGCACGCCTTACTACTATTATGTCGTCGCGGTCGATTCTTCAGGACAGAGTGGTAGGACCGCTATCACTCAAGGGATGCCAATATCGGCAGCCCCTCAGGCTCCTACGGGAGTAGGATTGGCGCCTGTTACAGTACCTTAGAAGGAGAATGATAAAATGAAATATATTCTGCTATCTTTAAGCTTTAGCTTTTTGATGATGAGTTGCTCAAGTAACTTTTCTCCCTACACAAGTCTTTCACAAGGTAGTCTGTCAGGGGGAAATCAACCGAGCTCAACGAATCCACAAATGTTACTCAGCTGGAAGGCAAACCTCGGAGAACAACAAGGCTTTAATATCGAGCAATCGACAGATGGTGCGAACTACGCACAAATTCAGTCGGTACCTGATGGAGTGAATTCGCTAAAAGTGAATGTGACGAAAGGTAAAAATTACTACTTTCGTGTAAGGGGCTACAATCAAGTGGGGCTTTCTGCCTACTCCTCAATTGTCATGGGAAGTCTCTAAAATAAAATTTGATTTCAGGTCTATTTCTCCGATAAAAGAATAGCGCAAATTAAAAATATTTCATCTTGGACTAGACTTATGGCGGAAGACTCTAAAATCAATGAAATCAAGGTCAATCCCGCATTCGAAGCCAGTCGTGTTCTGATTGTCGATGATAATCCTACGGATCGCATGTTGGTAAAAGCAATTCTCAATAAGATGGGTATTAAAAATATACAAGAAGCCAAAAGCGGAAACGACGCAGCCTTTATGCTTCAAAATGCAATGAATCTCGCAAAGCAATTTGATCTCGTTATTCTTGATTGGAATATGCCAGGCAAAACAGGAATCGATTTCTTAAAGGAAATTCGCAGCCAAAAAGATACAAAAAAGTTAGGTGTGATCATGGCAACGTCTGTCTCCGACGCGGATAAAGTGCGCGAGTCATTACGAGTAGGTGTTGAAGATTTTATAATTAAACCTATTCAACATCAGCTATTGGCAGAGAAGGTCGAAAAATTCTTAGTCAGCCAGGGCAAAATTTGATTTCTACTTAAATTCGGGTAAGGACATAATCTCTGCTTCAAGTTCTTTGCAGAGTACTTTCAGCTTTTCAAATCTTTCGGAAGTCTCTTTGAAAGATTTGTTCTTTCCTAGGTTCTCAATCTCTAAACATAAATTGCCAATACTGATAAAGCCTGAATTGAGCGAACTCGATTTGAGGGCGTGTGCGGCCATCTCTACGGCCTTAGGTTCTTGAGATTTGATTGCGTTTTGAATCTGAGTCATAAGATTCGGCAAAGTTTTGAGAAAAAGAGAGAAGTAGTTCTTAAGAAATTCTGGATCCTTTTCTGAGCTTAACTCACGTAGAGAATCAAGAACCTTTAGATCAATTAATCTGGGCATAGAGTCTCCTTAAGATATGCGCTTAGTTACAACTTCGGAGTTTGGCTTGATCCATTTCGAGAGCATGGCTTTAAGCTTGTCTTTTTTAATTGGTTTTGAAAGATAGTCGTCCATTCCGGACTCCAGGCATCTTTTAGCATCTCCGTCCATTGCGTTTGCAGTGAGAGCAACGATGGCAGTGCGCTGACCGCTAGTGATCTCAAGATCGCGAATTGCTTTGGTCGTTTCGAAACCATCTAACTCGGGCATCTGGCAATCCATCAGAATAAGGTCATATTTATGGTTTTGAATGGCTATTAAAACTTCTTTGCCGTTAGAAACAATATCTACTTTGTATCCCAGAACCTCAAGTAGCTTCTGAGTCAACATTTGGTTGACAGAGATATCATCAGCAACCAAAACATGATAGCGATCAACTTCTGAAAGTTCTTGAGACATAGAGGTCTCGGCTTTTGTTGGTTGATCAGTCACTTGATCTGCTAAAAGTGCGTTTGCGAGAGTATCGAATAGTGTCGATTGCTTAACGGGTTTGAAAATTATGTCATCAAAACCGCTTTGTGAATATTCTGATGTCGAAATGTCTTCTCCAAACTGTGCAAGCAAGACGAGTTTGGGTGATAAGTCTCCGAGTGACTTTTTTATTTCGTTTCCGAGCTTCTTGCCTTCATTGGATCTAAAGTTTTCTCCGATGAGGGCAATTCTGTAAGGATCATGTCTCTTCTCTGCCGTACTTACAAGGCGGCTAGCCTCTGAAATTGAAGCTCGATCTGAGCGAAAACCCAGTGCTCCTAAATAGCGGGAAAGTGTATCAAGTGTGATCTGATCTTCG